>CAZHAO010000107.1:0-6794 GCA_964530375.1 uncultured Methanotrichaceae archaeon | reverse complement strand
AATACGGGCGGAAAATGATGGAATAACCTTAGCCGACGGCGATTCCCCGGGGTCCGAGAGGACGGCGACTCCGTCACCAGAGCCGAACCCATCCTCTCAGCTTGAAGCCCTGGCTTGTCGTCACGGCGGCCTTACCATCTGGAAGCCACCAGCGGGGGTTATCGAATGACCACCAAGCTATTTATAGGGAGAAATACTCTTCCCCATGGGGAAGGGTATTTGAGCAATCTCGATATGATTCTAACGGTCACGCCACCGGGCGAGGACTTCACCATAGCCCAGCTCTCTGAGCGGGTGAACGACCACTTCGGCCCAACTTCTCGGAAGTCTCTTGAGAACGTGCTTCAGCGCGCGGTTAAGCGTGGCGAGTTCATAAAAAAAATTCGGGGGCGGGCAAACGCATACCGCCGTTCTCCCTCCCTATGAATCCCCGTCCCCGTCCCCTTCCCTCAAAAATCACGATGATCGGGGTCTCGCTCCCTCTGAGCCCCATATGCCAAAAGCGGCCCGTTTCCTTTGGCGGGCTGCTCCCTTCCTTCTCGTCGGGGTGGTCCATTGAGTAAAGGACCTGTAACCCCTGACGAAGAAAAGGAGATTTTAAACAGTCTGGCAACCGGGAAGAGTACTCGCCAGGTAGCCGAGGAGTTTAAGAGGGCCCAATCTACCATATCCGACGTTGCGAGGAGAAACGGGCTCGATTTGGCCGATCGATCGGAGATTAAAAAGGCAGTGATCGCCAGAACAAATTACGCCAGCTCACAACGCATAGAGCTCATATCTGAAGCTTTAAACAAAGGGCGGGAACTTCTGAAGACTTGTGATAACCCTCGCGACTATCAGTATCTGATGATCGGCTTTGCGATCGGGATCGACAAGCGCCGGCTGGAAGAGTCCACCGACCCATCGGCGAGGGGCGGCGAGATCCGTCTCCTCTTCGGGAAGATGGGCGAGGAGGCGGGGCCTTGAGGACCGTCGCAGATCTCATCGAAGAGCAGGAACTCCGAGAGCTGGAGGCGGAGGCCTCAGCCCTCCTCGTCAAACTGGAGACGACCCTCTCCGTAATAAGGGCCTTGAAGGAGGCGAGGGCTTGAGCTTCCAGGTGCCTGTGGGGAAACAGCGGGACTTCTGCCTTCACTCCGATGCCAGAATCAACCTCGCCCACGGCGCGGTGAGGTCTGCGAAAACAGTAGGCGCAAACGTCCGCTGGCTGTTGGCCATCCTGGAGGCTCCGAGAGACGTGAACCTGCTGATGACCGGGAAGACCCTCACCTCCCTGGAAAGAAACGTCCTATCCCCCATCTCCAAGCTTGTGGGGCCTGGGAATTTCGACTACAAGCGGTCTCTTAAAATCGCCACCATCTACGGTCGCCCTATCCTCTGTGAGGGTGCCAACGACGAAGCGGCGTATTCGAAGATCGCCGGCTTGACTCTCGGCGGGGCCTACGTCGACGAGGGTTCTCTCGTCCCGGAGTCCTTCACCAACATGCTCATAACCCGCCTCTCCGAGCCCGGGGCTCAGCTCTTCCTGACCACAAATCCCGGGGGTCCCGCTCACTACCTTAAGAAGAAGTGGCTCGACAGGGAGGCGGATCTCGATCTAAAAAGCTGGCATTTCAGGCTCGAAGATAATCCCCATCTCGATCCCGTGTATGTCGCCGAGTTGAAGCGCCAATTCGGGCCTCCTTCCAGCTTATTCTACCAGAGGTATATTCATGGCGAATGGGTGGCGGCTGAGGGGGCTGTATTTTCTTACTTTACTCCGGATCTTCACGTGGTCAGATCGCCCCCTGACGGGCCGATGAAGGCCCTAATCGTGGGGGTGGATTACGGCCAAACCCACCCGACGGCGTTCTTAAAGCTCGGGTTGTGGGGCGACTGCTGGTATGCTTTCGGCGAGTACAGGGAGTCCGATAGGACGAACGCCCGCCTCTCGGCTGATCTGCAGGCCTTCATGGGGGGGAAGTTCCCCTCGGCGATCCTCGTTGATCCATCTGCCCGGGCCCTCATCAACCAGCTCCACGCCGACGGCCTGGCGAGGGTCCGGGGAGCCGACAACGCGGTCCTGGACTCCATCGGCCGGATCAGCTCGGCCCTCGCCACCGGGAACCTGAAGATCACGGCGGCCTGTCCCCGACTCATCGAAGAAATTGAGGGCTACCGATGGGATCCGAAGGCGACCGAACGGGGAGAGGACGCCCCCATCAAAGAGAATGACGACCTAATTGACGCTTTAAGATATCCAGCCAATTATATATTTAAGAGGGGCGGGGGAGCTTGACACTCACAGATTATTCGTTTTTGGAGTCGGGGCGGAGATGGCCACCGACCGATGAGAAAGCCCGTATCGACAGATACGATAGATGCGTTCTACTCTACGAAGGAGATCATGAGGCGGCATTTCCGGGGCTGACGGCGCTAGATAGCGATTTGGAGCAGATCACAGCAAACTGGTTTAAACGGTCTACAACGCTAGTATCAGATCTCGCCTCGCCGATGAGGCTTTTCGCAGACAACCAGCCCGTCCTGGACCGGATCACTGAAGCAAACGACGTCGATCTTCTCGTCTATGACCTCTTCGCCGATATTCTTAAATTTGGGAACGGGGTGCTGAAGGTCAGATTCGAGCCCAGACGGGGCGGGATCATCGAGAGGATAGACCCCCGCTACTGGTTCCCGGTGGTCTCACCGGACGATTCAAAGAACGTCCTTGCTCACTGCATTTGCTATAATTTCAGCCAGTATGAGGACCACGTTCAACGGGGATACCTCCGAGTCGAAATCCACAAGCCGGGGGTCATCGAGAACCGCCTCTTCCGGCTCGACTCAGGGGCGGCGATCACCTCCGAGATCCCCATCAGCGCCCTCGAGCGATACGCCGGGCTGCAGTCGGAGGTCACGACCGGGATCGACGACTTCTTGGTGGTGCCTTTTTCTGGTTTGCTTTCTAGCGGGGGCGTTTTCGGGCTGGACGACTACGCCGGGATAGAAGCCCTGGTCCTAGAACTGGAGAAGAGGCTTATCAGGACATCAAGAACTCTAGATAAATTTAGCGATCCTAATATACTCTGGCCGATGGCTTCCGAGGGCTATATCAACCCGGTGACGGGCGAGGAGATCGAGCCGGTAGAGATCGATTTAGGGGGCGGTCGCTATATAATCTATCCGATCGGGACCGGTGACCCGAACTCTGGCGGGTTTTATCCTCATCTTCCCCAGTACCTGACGTGGGATGCGTCACTCCAAAATAATTTCGCCCAAATCGAGGAGATTAAAAGTCAGCTTATGGCCGTGGGGGAAATATCGCCGGCCCTTCTCGGCGACACGAAAAACGGCATCGCCGAGTCGGGAAGCGCCCTCAAGCGCCTGAGCATCCCAACGTTGGCGAAGGTCGCCCGGCTGAGGGCTAGGGTGAAGCGGCCTCTCCTCACGGCTCTGAGGCTATGTTCGGCCCTGGAGACCGTCTCGAGGTATCCGGGGGCTTCGGAACAACTGCAGAACCTTTCTATTGAGTGGCGGAGCGCCCTTCCACCGGACCCGCTCGAAGCCGCCGACGTCGAAATGAAGAGGAAGACGTGCGGGCTTACATCGACTAGAAGTGCCTTGGCGCGGCTGGACCCTGACTCCAGTGAAGCCGATTTGGACTGGGAAGAGTCCAAAATATCTGAGGAGAGAAGAGAAGAATCTTACCAGTTCGTTTAAGTGACGTTCACCTAATAAAATACGGGGGGTAAATCGCGCTATGGCGGACGAAGACAAGAAATTCAGTCAAGAGGATATCGACCAGATCAAGGCCGAGCTGGAGGCCACGAGGGCCGCTCACGCCGAGCTGAAGGCGGAAAATACGGACCTGAAGGCGGAAAATACGGACCTGAAGGCTCAAATAGCCGACCAGGCCGGGAAAATGAAAAACTTTGAGCTGAAGGCTCAGAAGGCCGAGATCGCAAAGAAGGCGGGGCTGGCTGATTCCCTAGCAGACCGGCTCCAGGGAACGACACCGGAAGAGCTGGAGGCAGACGCGAAGAGCCTCGCCGAGGCGCTGGGCCCGGGGCCTTCGATCGGAGCGGGGACGAACCCGCCGACGGGGGCGAAGAGACCCTTCACGCGAGCCGATCTGAAAAAGATGAGCTCCGAAGAGATCACCACAAACTGGAACCAGATCAGGTCACAGTTGAAGGATGGTAGTCTTTCAAGAGCATGAGTAAAACCGCTAACAGGGGTTAGTGAAACATGGCAATCACGAACTTCATAGGTGAGGTCTGGAGCGCCAAAATATTAGAAAGCCTCCAGAAAAGCCTGGTCTACGGCCAGGCGGGTGTGATCAACCGCGACTACGAAGGCGAGATCAAGGGCAAAGGCGACACCTGCCGGATAACCGCCCACGGTCCGATCACCATCGGGAATTATGATAAGAGTGCGGGAATCGGCGACCCTGAAGAGCTGGACGACGCTTCCACCGTCCTGGAGATATCCCAGGCGAAATATTTTAATTTCCGGGTGGAGGACATCGACGCCGCTCAGATGAACGTGGCCCTGCTGGAATCGGCAACGAGAGACGCGGCATACCAGCTTGGAGACGTGGCTGATCAGTACATAGCGGGGATCATGGCCGCCCAGGCTGGCAACACGATCGGCAGCGACGGGTCTGACAAGATCTTCGACGGGACGACTGATATCGTTGTTGAGGAGATCCTTGACTGCAAGACGAAGCTCGACGAAGAAAACGTGCCTTCTCAGGGCCGGTGGATAATCCTTCCGCCCTGGATAGTAGGTCAGATGATCAAGGATGGCGAGGTCGCCCAGCCTGCCTGGAGCGGGGTTGAGGGCGTTATGATGAACGGTGAGGTCGCGAAGCTGTTCGGCTTCAGTATCCTTCAGTCCAACAACGTACCGAACACGGCGGGCGACCACTACAAGGTCGTTGCTGGAGTGGCGAAGGCGACGACTTTCGCCGATTCTGTGAATGAGACCGAAGCGTACCGACCTGAGAAATTCTTTGCGGATGCTCTCCGGGGTCTGCATTGCTACGGCGCGAAAGTCATCGAGCCGAGCTGCTTGGTCTGTCTGACCTGCGCGCCGAGCTGAGGTGATCCAAGATGGTAAGATCTGAAATTACGGTAAATGAGTTGTCCGGGGCATGGGCTGACAGAGAGACCCCCGACGCGATCGATAAGGTGAACCATCATGTCATCGCTGCTGGAGCCAACTTCAAGAGGCTTCTGATCCTCGTCCACATCTCGGCAGGGACTGGAACCGGCGGCGCTGTGACTCTGAAGGCTGGAACCGCTCGCCCTGCCTTTCGGCGGAGTCTCGGCGACCTTGTGAGAGGAGACGACGTGGTGGCCAACGACGAGTTCTGTATCGGCCCGATCGAGACGGCTCGATACCTCCAGGCAGACGGAACGATCCACATCGACATCACCGACACCACGGGAACCAACATCGCCGGGACGCTCGAGGTTTACGCGCTGCCCTGAGTGGCGGCTCTATCCTCCTCTTTTTGGTGATTATATGGACGATGAGGCTGTGAGATGTTTGCTGGCGATCAGGTCTCCTGTTATCGAAGCATTGACTGATAGCGGCTACTTTGCGGCGGCGATGAGGGCTGCAGAAAATAACCCCGAATATTACGTGACTTTAGCATGTGGCGGCCAATTGAAATACCAACTAATTAGCGCAAACCGCATGCTTGGGCCGTTTGTTCTCGAGGAGATACCGGACATTCGGGGTAAAAATTATTTCAAATCTCATGGCCTTAACAGGCTCGCCGGTCAGATGACTCATACAGACATAAAATATATTAAGAAACTATTTCTGGATAATTGGCCTGTGCATGAGAAAGATGCTGCCAAACTTCTTGCAGATTCGCCACTGTGCAGTCCCGCCCGGGCCCGCCGTATCGGGCGTACGGAAAGCACCAGAGCGATTAATGGATCTCGATTCGAGCTTCAGCTCGAGAAAGGGATTTTCAGATACAAGGTGTGGGATGCAATTGGCGACTCGTCTACGCGGCCGCTTCACCGACAACGGGACGGAGTCAAGGTAAGGCTAGATGAGGCTTTCCCGTTTGGGGGGCAGCCGATGTTCCCCGGAGACGGACCCGGGTACGAGTCAATAAATTGCAGATGTGTTATGGGATACTCGACAGATCCCGCCGGGGCCTTCTATGGCCCGTAGAACTCGTAGAACAAAGACCAAAACCGCCAAGCGAAAGCTCGCCGGTTCTGTGATATTCGCGCCGCCGCCACCCTGGGATATCACAGAACCACGGCCGGGGGAGTGGTCAGACCGAACGGATGAATAAGTTGTGTTTTTTCATAATTTCTGGCGATATCGTCATACGGGCCGCCTTCTTCCGGATGACAACTTCGACCAAATCATTATCTTTCAGTCCGAGAGCTTCCCGCGTCTCTATGGGCATCTCCAAGTCGCCTGCTTTCCCGGCGAAGATTCGGACTTCGTTTATCGCCACGTTAAACAAATGGTTAAATTGGCATAAATATTTAACCCATCGTTAAACAATAGGTTAAAGGCGCTAGATTTCTCATGTAATTATTATTCGGATTGCTTATTTTATTTTCTGGCGGCGTTTTTCTGGCGTGGTGGTGTTCTAGTACCTCCATCCGCCGGGCTTATCCATCCTGGCGTTGCTGTGGATAGTATGGCCACAAGAAGAGTCAGCATATCGGAGTCGGTATACCGAAGCCTTCAAGCCGAAGGGCTGGTTACTGGCGAGAGCCCTGGGGCCGTTCTGGAGCGATGTATCTTAAATGGAGTCAGCCAAAAGGCCCGTGAGG
>CAZHAO010000106.1:0-6901 GCA_964530375.1 uncultured Methanotrichaceae archaeon | reverse complement strand
CTGAAGCAGCTTGCCGGCCTGCGGCGGCTGAGTCTACGCGCCACCCCGTTGATGACCGACGCCGCGATGGCCCACGTCGCGGAGTTGCCCAACTTGCAGCATCTCGAATTGCTCGAGAACAACCTCGGCGACGCCTACTTGCTCCTCTCGAAGCATGAAGGGTCTAAAGCAGCCGAAGATCTCCAGAAGGCCATCTCGGCCTACGAAGAGGCCCTGAAGTTCAGGACGGCAGCAGAGCACCCCGAGGACTACGCCGAGACGAAGAACAGCCTCGGACGGGCCCTGATCTCCCTCGCCCAGCTAGAAGAGGGGGAAGGGAAGGAAGAGACGGCGATGAGGGAGGCTCTCCTCGACGAGGCGGTCAGCTCCTTCAAGGCGGCCCTGGAGGTGAGGACCGCCGACGCCCACCCCGAAGAGAGGGCCGAGACCCAGACCCTCCTGGGCCAGGCCCTGGTCCTGGAGTCGGAGCCTTCGGTGAGCGGAAGCGAGATCCGGTGGTCGGACCGGGAGGGGCTGAAGATGGCGATCGAGGCCTACGAGGAGGCCCTGGCCGTCCGGACCCGGGAGTCCCACCCCAGAGAGTACGCCGAGACGAAGAACCTTCTGGGAAGGGCTCTCGTCATACTATCGGGCCCCGCCAGCGGCCCCGAGGACGGAGCAAACCTGAAGCGGGCGATCCGGGCCTTCGAGGAGGCCCTCACCATCAGGACCTTCGAGGCCAGCCCCCGGGATTACGCCGAGACCCAGAACAACCTGGGGGTCGCCTACCGGAACCTCTCGAAGCTGGAGGACAGGGAGGAGAACCTGGAGCGGTCGATTTTGGCCTACGAAGAGGCGCTCCGGACCCGGTCAGGCGGGGCTAGAAAGAAGGAGAAGGCTGGCGGGTCTGGCGGAGGAGAGACGGGTGGGGGAGAGAAGATGGAGATGGAACCGGGACTGTTAGGAATGATCGAGGGATAGAGAACGGCTGAAGGCTCAAATCTTCCCTCTTAAATCGACGGGACCGTCCTTCAGGCACCGTCGATGGATCAGCCTCCCTTTTCAAAAAAACGCCCCACAGCACCGCTGCGGGGTGCGCCTTCGAATCCTTTAGTTTAGCTCTTCCTTTAGAAGGTCTTCAGCTCTCCCTTCATCAGCTTCTCCTGGATCACCAGGATGTCGTCAAGCCACTGGTTTGCGATCTCTTCCGCCTCGGCCTGGACGGCGGCGAAGTTCGCCCCCTCCTTCACCGTCGTCTGGATGCTGAGCATGTGGGGCTCGTCGATGGGCTTTCCGATCTGGGAGAGGATTCTGACGTAGACCTCGCCGACGTCGTCCACCTCGGCCACGATCTTTTTTGCGATCTGAGTCGAGAGGAGGTTGTAGATCTTGCCGACGTGCCTTATGGGGTTCTTGCCGCTTGTCGCCTCCATGGACATGGGCCGGTTGAGGGTGATGAGGCCGTTGGCCCGGTTTCCCCTGCCGACGGAGCCGTCGTCGCCCATCTCGGCGGAGGTTCCCGAGACGGTGAGGTAGACGGACCCAGTATCGGGGTCGTCGGCGACGTTCAGCTGGACTTTGACCTCCCTCTTCGCGCAGGAGCAGACGTTCTCCTCGATCTCCCGGACGATCTCCTGTTTCGTCTCCATGTAGTCGGCGAGGTCGTCGAGGTGCTTTCCTACCATGGCGCAGGCGACGGTGAGGTGGATCAGATCGCCCGACCTCATGGCCATCACCTTCACGTCCTCGCCGATGGCCGGGATCCTCCTCTTCAGATCCATGAGGAACCTCTCGGTGTTGTAGACGACGGTCTCGGTCTCGGAGAAGGGGGCGTAGCCGACGCCGAAGGAGGTGTCGTTGGCTCCGGGAACCTTCCTCTTGAAGACGTCCTGGAGGTCGGAGGAGCCGGTCCCGATCTTGCAGTCGAAGATGACGTGGTCGCTGACGTCGATGTTGCAGAGGACGCCTCGAATGTACTCCCTCGCGATCCTCCGGGCGATGACGTCCACCGGGATCTCCTCGTCACCGAAGAACCTGGTCGCTCTACCCGAGAGGAGGATGTAGATCGGCTGGATGATCTCGCCGCCTTTGAAGGCGGGCCTGGACCTGCCGGCCACCACCTGGGTTTCGTCGGTGTTGTGGTGGAGGACGGCTCCGACCCTGCTCTTGTACTCGTGACAGAGGGCGCAGCTGATCGACTCCGCCAGGCCGTCGGCGATGCTGTCGGGGTGGCCGATCCCCTTCCTCTCCACAAGCTCGATCATCTGCTCTTCGACTGGCTGCTGGATTAACTTCTCGACCTTGATATTTCTCGTCATGCCCCTATCCTCGATTGGTGTCTAGGGGGGCTGAACGGATCGATCCCATATTAAAACTTCGGATCTTTTGGCACCTCGGAGATGGGGGGCCTGAGAGAGAGGGCGGAGAGAGAAGGAAAATAGAGGGAAGAGGGCAGACGAGGAAGGGCAAGAAAGACGAGGATTGAGAGGAGAAGTGGAGGAGAGGAAAAGGGCAAAAAGGGTAAATCTCGCCCTGCAAATCCGTGTTCATGCGACTCGTTTACATGGCCGGGAAGGGGGGCGTCGGAAAGAGCGTCTGCTCGGCGGCGACGGGGATCTGGTCCTCCGGGGAGGGGAATAAGACCCTCGCCTTCTCGATGGACCCCGCCCACTCCCTCTCTGACATCCTCGAAGCTGAGATTGGAGATCGTCCGACAAAGATCGCAGAAAACTTCGACGCCGCGGAGCCGGACCTCGTGGCCGAGGCCGAGAAGTTCTACGCGAGCTACCGGAGCCTTTTTCGGGCCCTCTTCGAGATGTTCTCGTTTGAGGTCCGGCCCGCGGACTTCGGCGTCGTCCCGGGCGTCGGCGAGCTGATCTTCATGGACCGGCTCTACGACGTCTATATGCAGGGAAAATATGACGTCGTCGTCATCGACTCCGCCCCCACGGCCCTCGTCCTCCCGCTCCTGAAGCTCCCCGAAGTCACCACCGGCGTCGTCACCAGGCTCCTCGGGATGAAGTCGAGGTGGACTGGGATCTTCAACATGCTGGAGCCGGGCTTCGGCGACTCCATCGTGACGGAGGTCCGCCGGCTGCGCACAAAAGCCGAGACGATGAGAAACGCCCTCATCGATCCCGAGATCACCACCATCTCCGTCGTCACCATCCCGGAGAAGGCGGCGGTCCTGGAGAGCGAGAGATTGATAAAAACCGTCGAGGCCCACGAGGTGGCCGTCGACTCGATCATAGTCAACCACGTGATGGCCCCCTGCGACTGCGACTACTGCCGCCGCCGGGCCGCCTCGCAGAAGGGCTACATCGAGGAGATCAGGACGAAGTTCGGCGATAAGCAGATCGCGCTCCTGCCCTCCTACGGCGAGGAGGTGAAGGGTCCGGGGCTTGCCCAGGTGGCGCGGGACCTCTACGAGAAGGGGCAGCTGAAGCTGTAGGGAGGGGAGATTTCGGCCCCTCAACTCCTGGTAAATAGTTGGGAGCTGGGGGTGAAGGGGGTCGCCCAGGCGGCGCGGCCCTGGGGGTCTCCCACCCGCGGGCGGCGGGCGGCGCGGGTCGGCGCCCGGCCAGAGGGTGCGGCTCGGCCGCCTCAGCGGATGAGCTTGCGGGCGAGGACGACGATGAAGAGGGCGAGGAAGAGCCGTTTCACGACAGATCCAGCTCTCTCAATATCTCTTCGATCTGTTCATCAAGCACAGGGAGATCTTGCTCCACGATATCCCAGATCCTTTTGACATCGATGCTCAAGTACTCGTGAACGGCAACATTCCTAAAGCCCGAGATGTTCCGCCAGTCCACTTCAGGATGCAACTCTTTTAGAGAGTCGGAGAGCCGTTGCGATGACTCGGCAAGGATTTGTAGGTTGCGCATTACCGCATCCTGGGTCTTGGTATCATCGAAGAAGGCGTCTTTTCCCTCTTCCGTGTACATGATCACGCGCTCGATGCATTCCTTGATATGAATCAAATAGAGCCGATCATCCTTCACAGCGGCACCGCCTCATTCAGCACTCTGTCCCGTATGTACCAGTGAAGACCCTCGGCGGTCACCACGTCAACCCTGCAGCCCAACAGCTCCTCCAGATCGGCCAGGAGTCCTCCCGGAAAGAAGGGGGTCCGGCCAGGACCGACGTCAACCAGAAGATCGATGTCGCTTTCCTCCCCTGCTTCACCACGAGCTGCGGAGCCGAAGATCCGCACATTGGTTGCTCCGTGCCTGGCTGCGATCTCGAGGATCTCCTCCCTCTTGGATTTTAAAAGGCGCTCGATCTCCCCGATCTTCTTGTCGACCTTTGCGCTGCGAGCTTCGCCCATTTTGTAGCCCCCGGCATGATATGAGAAGTTGAAGGCATATATATCCCTCTGAAGTTCCGGCCCCAAAAAACGATCATTTCTGCATTTTCCTTCCCACGGCCTCACTTAACTTTGGAGGGATCGCCCAGGCGGCGGGCCCCCCCCCACGAGTGGCGCCGATCGGCGCCCGGCCGGAGGGCGCGCGCCTTGCGGCAGCCTCACCGGATGAGCTTGCGGGCGAGGACGACGATCTTGAGCTGAGATATCATTTCCTTGCCAGCTGCTCTCTGACACCCTCGAATTCGTCGAGGAGGTAAAATACATCGACCCCAAACTTCCTAGCACTCTCAACCTGACGTTTATCGTTTGAGACGAGCATGGCTTCTTCAAGTTTTGCGGCGGCAATGTAAAAAGAATCGATCGCCCTTGATCCAGTTTTAAAGGCGATCGAGAAGGCTGTATCAAATAGATCCGACGATTCTATGAAGTTCATGCTGCCGAAGATCTCCAGAGCCAGATCTGCGGCTTCATCTTTCTTGAGCCTTCTGGCCAACTGACCGACTATCTCTATTTTGAACGTATCAGGCTGGAATATCGATATCTTTTTCTCTTCTACCAAACTGAAGAGATCCTCAGCGATGGCGGTCCTCTCGGAGCTGTAATCGAAGATGAGGTCTATAAAGACCGATGCGTCAACGACGATCATCGCCTCTCCTCTACGAACTCTTCAAGAAGGTCTGTATCCACCTTTATTCTGTGCCTTCTCGCAGCTTCGAGGATGCCCCTGGGCTTTATCACAACGAAGGCCTCCGTGCCCTCCTTCAGCTTCACATCTCCAAGTGGCTTGAAGACACCACCCTCGAATACGACCTCGATCTTCTTGTCGACTTTTGTGCCGTGAGCCTCGCCCATCTTGCAGACCTCAGCATAATATGAGAAGTTGAAGGCATAAATAGCCCTCTGAGGTTCCGGCCCGAAAAACGCCTTCTCGGCTTTTCATCGCCTTTCGGCCTCTTGCACCCAGGGGCATCGCCGCGGCGGCGCGGCCCTGTAGGCCTCCCACGGGCGGTGGGCGGCGCCGATCGGCGCCCGGCCGGAGGGCGCGGCTTGGCCCCTCAGCGGATGAGCTTGCGGGCGAGGACGACGATGAAGAGGGCGAGGAGGAGGTATCCGAGGACGCTCTCGAACATCACCGCGTACTTCCAGCTGCCGACCGGCAAGAGGCCCACGGGCGTCCCGCCTGCAAAAGAGAGGGCGCTATAATAGGCACTCCCAAAAGGATGGCAAAGTTACGGCGTACGGCGAAGATAATAGACGATCCGGTTCTTCTCCAACATGACGCAGTTATGAAACCAGGGCATTTTGGGCAGCAAACTGCTGCACAATTTTCTCATTGGAGTCGGCCTCAGCTTTGTCATTTATCATCGCTCTTGGGCTCTTCAAGAGTCTTTAAGATCTCCTCCAGCTGTTTCTTGAAAGGTGGCAGATCGTGTACGATGACCTGCCACACCTCGTCGAGATCCACGCCGAAGTACTGGTGAACAAGGATATTTCGCATGGCGACTATCTGCGGCCATGGCGCCACTGGATAAGAAGAGTGAAAATCTCGCCCAAGCTGAGCCGCCGCTTCGCCAATGATCTGAAGGTGGTATATCATCCAGACCTGAATCAATTCATCGCTCTCCAGGGCATCCCGGCCTCTGGCAGCATACCGCTCGATGCTGGCAATGGCTTCGATAATGTCCTTAAGCTGCTCCTTTGGGTCTCTCACAGCGGCACAGCCTCCCGAAGGACGCGCTCCTTGATACGCGGCTTGATGCCGCGTTCGCTTACCACATCAACCTTGCAGCCCAGCAGATCCTGGAGTTCCAGCCAGAGCCCGGCGTGGTCCAGAAGGCTACGCCCAGCCTCGAACTCCACCAGGAGGTCGATGTCGCTCATCTCATCATCCTCCCCTCTGGCAACAGAGCCGAAGACGCGCACATTGCGTGCACCGTGTTTGGCGGCGATGCGCAAGATCTCCTCTCTTTTAGATAACAAGATGTCTTTGACGCCTGGGGTGCTCTCCTCGGAATTTGCATCTTCTCTAAATCTCATACCCCAGCCCTCTCAGATCAGCCCGGATCTCCGCCTCCAGCCGTGCCGACTCCTGACGCTGTCCCCCCCAGGCTCCGCCGTCAGCCTCTGCATCTTCTCCTCGAAGGGCTCGCCGCCGTCTTCCGCCGCTCCCGTCCCCTCTTCTAGCTTCAAATCTCCAAGCGGCCCGAGGATACCGCCCTCGCAGACGACCTCGACCTCCTTGTCGACCTTTGTGCCGCAAGCCTCGTCCATCTTGCAGACCTCAGGATAATATGAGAAGTTGAAGGCATAAATAGCCCTCTGAGGTTCCGGCCCGAAAAACGCCTTCTCGGCTTTTCATCGCCTTTCGGCCTCTTGCACCCAGGGGCATCGCCGCGGCGGAGCGTCCCTGTTGGCCTCTCACGGGCGGCGGGCGGCGCCGATAGGGGAAAACTTCGCTTTCGTGGAGCTATTCGAGCCGGGCTTCGGCGACTCCATCGCGGCGGAGGTCCGCCGGCTGCGCACAAAAGCCGAGACGATGAGAAACGCCCTCATCGA
>CAZHAO010000105.1:0-6905 GCA_964530375.1 uncultured Methanotrichaceae archaeon | reverse complement strand
GGTCTACTTCACCAGCGGCGGGACAGAGTCGGACAATCTCGCGATAAAAGGCGTCGCCCTGGCGAATCGCGCCCGGGGCCGCCACATCATCACCACCTCCATCGAACACCCCGCCGTCTTGGAACCGTGCAGATACCTGGAGCGGCAGGGCTTCGAGGTGACCTGCCTGCCGGTGACCCGGGAGGGGCTCGTCGAGGTCGAGGCCCTGGAGTCGGCGATCCGGGACGATACGATACTGATCTCGATGATGCACGCGAACAACGAGATCGGGACGATCCAGCCCATCGCCGAGGCGTCCGAGCTTGCTCGGCCGAAGGGGATTGCCTTCCACACCGACGCCGTCCAGACCGTGGGCAAGATCCCGGCGAAGGTCGACGACCTGGGCGTGGACTTGCTCTCCATATCCTCCCACAAGCTCCACGGGCCGAAGGGGGTCGGCGCCCTCTACATCCGGAATGGGACGCCCATCGAGCCGATCATGCACGGGGGAGGCCACGAGCGGGGGATGAGGTCCGGGACCGAGAACGTCCCCGGCATCGTGGGCCTCGCCGCGGCGGCGGAGCTGGCCGAGAAGAACCTGGAGGGGGATATGGCGCGGATCGGGGGGATGAGGGATAGGCTCTCCGAGTTCGTCCTCGCCAGGGTCGAGGACTCCTGGGTCAACGGCTCTCGGACGAGGAGGCTCCCGAACAACCTCAACCTCGGCTTCTCGTACATCGAGGGGGAGGCATTGCTGCTGCGGCTCGACGCCGAGGGGATCGCCGTCTCGACGGGATCGGCGTGCTCTTCGAAGAAGACGGTGGCAAGCCACGTCCTCACCGCCATCGGCCTTAAGCCCGAGGAGGCTCACGGGTCGCTTCGGATAACCCTGGGGAGGGAGAACACCGACGAGGAGGTAGATTATGTCGCCAAGACCATCGTCGAGGTGGCGGAGAAGCTCCTGGCGATGTCGCCCTTGCGGAGGGCTTGAGGGCCAAAGAGGCGGAAAAGGCTGAGGTGGTGAGAGGGAGGGACTCGCTCACTCCTCCTGGCCGGACCGCACGATGACCGCGGGGCCGCGGCTCATCTCCATCATCTCCTCCGGAGAGAGAACCGCCCTCCCTGTGGCGATGAGGTTTCCGTCCTCATCGACGACGAGGACCTCCTCCCCGGCCCTGATTTCGGGGTCGACGCCGACGACGTGCTTTGCGAAGGCCGTCCCGCCACGGGCGACGTAGGGAGCCACCTCGCTTTTGATGACCACCCTCTGCCTGGGGGCCGGAAGGTGCTCATAGAGGAGCTTTGCGCCAAGGCCGCTCAAAGTCAGAAGGCCGTCGCGGGCCCGGACCGTCGCTATCCGCTCATCGCCCCGGTAGAGGTGCCTCAGCCTCCCCGTCTTCGAGAGCATAAAAGTGGTATCGTCTCCGAAGAGGGCCCGACCGCTCCCTCGGCCGAACTGAAAGTCGGCTATAATCCTCGCCCGTTTGAGCATCACCCCGTCATCTCACCTTTCGGGCTAAAAAGGCTGTCGTGATCAGGGAGGCGCTCCCTCGCCGTCCGTCGTTTGCCGTCGTCTGCCGTCGTCTTCCGCCGCTCCTCACCTCCCGCCGCCATCCCACCACCATAACCTATTTTGCCCCCCAGCGAATCTCTCCAGGAGATCGTTTATCGGTGATTTAATTGAACTTCCTGGATGATGTGGACCCCGAGATCGCCTCGGCCATAAATGACGAGCTGAGGCGGCAGAGAAGCGGCCTTGAGCTGATCGCCGCCGAGAACTTCACCAGCCCCGCGGTGATGGAGGCCTACAACAACGTGATGACAAACAAGTACGCCGAGGGCTATCCTGGCAAACGGTACTACGGCGGCTGCACCTTCGTCGACGTCGCCGAGAACCTCGCCAGGGACCGATGCAAGGCCCTCTTCGGGGCGGATCACGTCAACGTCCAGCCCCACAGCGGCTCCCAGGCGAACATGGCGGTCTACCTCGCCCTGGTCAAGCCCGGCGACACCATAATGGGGATGGCCCTCGACCACGGCGGCCACCTCTCCCACGGCAGCCCCGTCAACTTCTCGGGCAAGATCTACAACGTCGTCCACTACGGCGTCAACCGCGAGACCGAGATGCTCGACTACGGCGAGATGCTGGATATCGCAAAGAAGTGCTCCCCCAAGATGATCGTCACCGGCGCCTCCGCCTACCCTCGGACCATAGACTTCAAGGCCCTCCGGGAGGTGGCCGACGAGGTCGGAGCCTATCTGATGGCCGACATCGCCCACATCGCGGGCCTCGTGGCCGCGGACGTCCACCCCTCGCCGATCCCCTACGCCGACGTCGTCACCACCACCACCCACAAGACCCTTCGGGGCCCGAGGGGCGGCGTCGTCATGTGCAAAGCGGAGCTCGCCCCCACCATCGACAGGGCCGTCTTCCCGGGGGTCCAGGGCGGCCCCCTGATGCACGTCATCGCCGCCAAGGCCGTCGCCTTCAAGGAGGCCTTGACCCCCGAGTTCAGGCGCTACCAGCAGCAGGTCGTAAAGAACGCCAGCGTCATCGCCAAAACCCTCCTCGACCAGAGCTTCGAGCTCGTCAGCGGAGGGACGGACAACCACCTGATGCTGGTCAAGCTTCTGAAGATGCCCTACTCAGGAAAAGATGCGGAGGCGGCTCTGGAGAGGGCGGGGATCACCCTCAACAAGAACACCATACCCTTCGAGCCGACCTCCCCCTTCGTCACCAGCGGGATCAGGATAGGGACCCCGGCCGTCACCACGAGGGGGATGAAGGAGGAGGAGATGGTCCAGATCGCGAACATGATCGCCTCCGTCCTTCGAAAGATCGACGATGAGAACGTCATCGCCAGAGTAAGAGACGAGGTGGCCGAGCTTTGTCTGAGGTTTCCCCTGTACCCGGAACTGGGATGATCATAGACGGCAAGTCCCTGGCCTCAGAGATGGAGGCCGAGACGAGGGATAGGGTCGAGAAGCTCGCCGCTTTGGGCAAACGGCCAGGCCTGGCGACGATCATCGTAGGGAAAAACCCGGCCTCGCAGATGTACGTCCGGATCAAGCACTCGGCCTGCGATCGGGTCGGGATCAGGTCTGAGAACGCGATCCTCCCGGAGGAGGCCGGGATCGACGAAATAATAGAGACAATCCTGGGACTGAACGAGAGGGAGGACGTAAACGGCGTCCTCCTCCAGCTCCCCCTCCCAGGCAACAGGGACCCGGCTCTTGCGATGGCTTCGATCGATCCATCAAAAGATGTGGACGGATTTCACCCCGTCAACTTGGGCTCCCTTTTGGCCGGAGCCGAGAGGCTAGTCCCCTGTACGCCGAAGGGTATCATATGGGCCCTCGAGCGGCTCGGGGTCGACCTGGAGGGGAAGGAGGCGGTGATCGTCGGCCACAGCAACGTCGTAGGAAAGCCTCTCGCAGCGATGATGCTCAATAGAAACGCCACCGTCTCGGTATGCCACGTCTTCACAAGGGACCTTGCGGCCCACACCCGCAAGGCCGAGGTCCTGGTGGTGGCGGCGGGGGTGCCGGGCCTCATCAAGAGGGAGATGGTGAGGGCCGGGGCCTACGTCTTCGACGTCGGAATAAACAGGGTCGGTGGCAAGACCGTCGGCGACGTCGAGTTCGATGAGGTCCTAAAGGTGGCGGCCGCCGTGACCCCCGTCCCCGGAGGCGTTGGTCCCCTCACCGTCTCGATGCTAATGAGCCAGACGGCGACCGCCGCCGAGATGCAGACGAAGACGAAATAAAAAGATGAAAAATCGATTGAAAAGGTGAACTCGACTTGTCTCTGGTGGTGGCCTTCGCTGGAAAAAAAAGGGCGATGATAGGAGGGGACAAAAGGAGCATCGCCTTCTTCGGCGGAGCCGAGGCCCTCGAGGAGGAGCTTTACAGCGGCAAGATTAGGACCGATGAGCAGCTCCGGAGGAGGGCCGAAGAGCTCGGATCTGTCATCCGCATAGCCGACGGCCGGGAGAAGGTCTGGAAGAGGCGCGACGGCGACCTTCTGGTGGGGGAGGTGACGGAGCTCTCCGTCGAGAGCCAGAGGCGGAGGAGGGTCTACCTCGTCACAGGAGGGTACATCCTCGTAGAGATAGCTGGGAAAAAGGCTGAGGTCTCGAAGAGGGGCAACTCGACATTGATCATTCTCGGAAATCGGTTCACGAGGGAGTTCGCCTACCAGCGGCTGGGAGCTCCCGGAAAGCCCCCGGAGCCATCCTTGCTGAAGTCCCTATTCGAGGAGGCGAGGAGGGCGACCGCAACTGTCAGCCCCGATTACACCATTCTCAGCTCCGATAGGATTCATTCAAACCCTGAAGCGGTTCTCTTCCAGGCGCTCCGGGAGGACTGCGAGGAGAGGGGATGGGAGCTTTCCGGTCTTGCGTGATCCTCGCCGGCGGCTCCGGGAGGAGGATCGGTTCGGAGAAGGCTTTTTTTGAGTTGTTCGGATCGACGATGATCGAGCGGGCCGAAGCCATCGTCGGCGAGGTCGTCGACGAGGTGGTGGTGGTGGCAAGGGACGAGGAGCAGCTTGAACGACTCAAAGATCTCGTACCCGAGGCGAGGCTGGTTTGCGACCAGGTTCGGGGGTTTGGACCCGTGGCGGGGCTCGCCGCCGGGATGGCCGCCGCCAGGGGCGAGCACGCTCTCGCGGTGGGCTGCGACCTCCCATTTCTCAGCCCCGAGGTGCTGAATATCCTCTTCGATCTCGCTCGAGGCTTTGACGCCGCCATCCCGGCGAAGGGGGGCGGGTTCATCGAGCCGCTCCACGCCGTCTACAGGACCGATTCTATGGCCGGGGCCTGCGAGACCGCCCTGGCGATGGATATGCGAAAAATCCGGGAGCCTCTGGAGGGGCTCCGGGTCAATTACGTCTCCTTGGAGCTTCTCCGGCCTTTCGACCCGGAGCTTCTGAGCCTCTTCAACCTCAACACCGAAGAGGACCTAGCCGAAGCAGAGCGGATCGCAAGCCGCATCAGAAGCAGTGGCGAAGGACCAGGTAGACGATGTAGACCACCAGGGCGAAGATCAAGATCCCCGCGAGAAAGCCTATGATGTCCAGGAGGATCACGGCAGTTATCAGGGCTATGATCAGGAGGAGGACGTTTCTCAAGAGGGATCGGCTCCCTCCGGCCCGAACAGGAATCGCGCGAGTCATATGATCAGATCCTTTCCTTTTAGATGATAACGATTGCCCCCCCCCTTCCGCTCAAATCTCCTCGTCTCAGACGCGGCTCTGAAGGATACGGTATACGAAGTAGACGACGACGGCAAAAAGGGCGAGCCTGAAGATGACCCCGATGAAGTTCCATAGGAGGGCGACGATCACGACCGCCAGGACCAGGAGGATGATCTTCTCTTCGCGCCTCCGGATCCGCCCCGATCTGCCCAGCATTCTGCATGACATGGCACGAGGATTGGCGGCATATTCTGATAACCCTTTCCATCAGAACAGGGCCCGAGATCAGGATCGGGACTTGGAGACGACGTAGACCACGTATAAGATGACGAAGGTGAGCAGGAATTTGGAGAGAAACCAGTACGAGCCCCAGAAGACGAGAGAGAAAAGGAGCGCTAGGAAGAGAAGGCCGACGGTCTTCTCGCGGGTCGGCTCGGCTTCCGTTTTGGCTGGTGGCTTATTCTGGGGCTCGCGCTTTACCTTCTGCCTCACCATGAGCCCTCATCTCAGGTCCCCTATAACCCTTCCCTCAAAAGGATCCTCTCGGCTCGCTGCTGCACCGCATTGCTAGAGGTCCCTTACCGAAAGGAACCAAAAGCGTTATACACCCCCTCCCTCCTGAGGGTGGTGGTGATATCTTTTGGACAGGCTTGAGCTTGTGATCAGGAATGCAGAGGAGATCGTCACGCTGGACGAGCTCAAGGCGTTGATGGATTCGAAGGAGCAGCCGAGGGCCTACGTCGGGTACGAGCCGAGCGGCAAGGTCCACATGGGCCACATGCTCACTGCGAATAAATTGATCGACCTCCAGGCGGCGGGGTTTGCGGTCGTCGTCCTTCTCGCGGACCTTCACGCCTACCTGAACGAGAAGGGGACCCTGGAGGAGGTGAGGGCGACGGCCGACTACAACCGGGACTGCTTCATAGCCCTGGGCCTCGACCCCGAAAAGACGGAGTTCGTCTACGGGACCGACTACCAGCTCGAGCCTGAGTACGTCAAGAACGTCCTGAAGATGGCGAGGAACACCACCCTCAACCGCGCCCGCCGGTCGATGGACGAGGTGGGGCGGAACATGGACAACCCCCACGTATCCCAGATGATCTACCCCCTGATGCAGGCCGTCGACATCGCCGCCCTCAAGGTCGACCTCGCCGTCGGGGGGATCGACCAGAGGAAGATCCACATGCTGGCGAGGGAAGAGATGCCCAAGCTCGGGATGCAGCCGCCGGTCTGCCTGCACACGCCGATCATCTCGGGCCTCAACGGCGGGAAGATGTCCTCCTCGAAGGGGAACTACATCTCCGTCGACGACTCCGCCAAAAACCTTGAAACGAAGATCATGTCCGCCTACTGCCCGGCGAAGGAGATCGAGGGCAATCCCGTCACCGAGCTCTTCAAGTACCACATTCTCCCCCGCCTGGGGGCGGTCACCATAAGGCGGCCCGAGAAGTTCGGAGGCGACGTCACCTACGATAAATACGAGGCCCTGGAGGCGGACTACCTCGCCGGGAAGATGCACCCCCTCGACCTCAAGAAGAGCGCCGTCGAGCATCTGAATGCGATATTGGAGCCGGTGAGGGAGAAGATGGGGTGAAGTCTGGGGCTGTTTTTTTAATAGGCCCTATAAAGCTTCATTTCGTGAAAACACTCTCAACAGATCTATGAAATATTCCGGAGATAAAATATATTATAATACGTTCTCTTGTGAATTATATAAATTATTGGATAA
>CAZHAO010000104.1:0-6947 GCA_964530375.1 uncultured Methanotrichaceae archaeon | reverse complement strand
AAAATAATATTCGTGAGGTGAAGATCTTGGAGGATAGTTTCGACAGCACCTACATAATCAGAAAAGAGCATTACGATGAGTTCATCGAGGACGCAAAGAAGGTGGCCATCACCGCATATACCGTTCCTGCCTTTGTGAAGATCGAGCTTTACAACATGATCGATATCGAAAGGGACATCGCCATGGTGGTGGTATGGAAGCCGGAGACGACGGTTAAACAGATTAAAGAATTCGATAAGAGGTGGTTCCTCGAGAAGTACTGATCTATTCCGCCGTCAGAGAGAGCCCTTAGCCACAAACTTTTTTAGCGTCTAGCGGCCTCATCCGACCTTAGTCGCTGAAGTCGTCTCCAGCTCTTCATCCAGGATCTCGTAAAACGTATCTCTCGCCCACCTCTCGGTCCAGGGGCGATGCCCACATTTTTCGAGGAGGATGAACCTGAAGCTCTTGAGAAGGTTCGAGAGAGGACGTTCAACACCAGCTGCGGGATGGGGGTCGCTGTCGCCGTGGATCGCGACCACCGGGCATTCGATCTTCTCTCCCAGCTCCAGGAGACCTCCGCTCCTCCTCAATTCGGCTGCCTCTTTCCAGACGGCCTGAAATACGTCATATCGGACGTCAACGACTTCCGATTCGATAGATACAGGATCGTATGCATCGGCCTTGGAGAAGAGCGCCCCCATCCGCGCCAGCGCCTCGTCCTTCTCCTCTGCCCCGACGTCCTCATAGCCCTCTCGGGTTCGAGCGATGGACTCGACCTCCGCCCTCTCCTCCAAGTTCAGGCGGCCGAGTCTCGTCTCGGCGATTCCGGCGGCGTAGATCTCCTCGAAGGGGCCAGATCCGACGAGGATCAGCTTTCTGACCATTTCTGGATAGCAGGCGGCTAAAATGAAGCAGAGCCAGGCTCCCCAGGAGAAGCCGACGAGCGCCGCCGGAAGGTCTCCGGCCCTCTCCAAAACCGTCCTCAGCTCTTCGACCTCTCCCTGGATCGAGGTCGCCGTCTGCAGCGGCTCCAGGACGCCCCGGCCGGGGGCGAGCTTGCGGGCCACCGGAGCCATCTCGCCCCGGGCCCCAGGGCCTCCGTGGACGACGACGACGCTGTAGGGCGGCCTTCCATATATTCTGAGATCGTCCATATCGAATCCGACCTCGCTGGAGTTCACCGAGGATCTTTGAGATCTTCCAATCGCTTCCTTATGCTCCTCGCCGCCAGAAACCCCGTCGAGAAGGCGGCCTGGAGGTTGTAGCCGCCGGAATCGCCGTCCACGTCCAGAACCTCGCCGACGAAGTAGAGACCTCGGACGATTTTCGACTCCATCGTCTTCGAGCTGACCTCCGAGAGGGCGACGCCGCCCCTGGTGACCATCGCCGAATCGAAGCCTCCGACCTCCTCGACGATCAAGGGGAAGCCGGAGAGACGGTCGGCAAGGCCGATCCTCGTCCGCCTCGTCATCGAGGCGCATTTTAGCTCTTGTGGGATCTCCAGGATTTCGAGGACCCTCGTCGCAAGCCTGGCGGGAATCTCCAGCTCCGCCAAAACCGTCTTAAGATTTCGCGCGCCCTCCTCTTCCGATCTATCTTGAAGCCACCTCTCAACCTCCTCCTTCTTTCTGGCCCCAACAAACGAGATCTTGAGAACGTCCCCTGCCCGGATATCCCTCGCAAAGTCGAGGATCCCCGGCCCCGAGAGCCCGTCGTGGGTGAATAGGACGTCCCCTCGGTGCTTTTTTACCTTTTTGCCCCTGAAGATGGAGACCTCGGCGTCGGGAAGGGAGATCCCGGCCAGCTTCGAGAAGGGGTAATCCCTTATCCGGACGGGAGCGAGGGCGGGGCCGACCTCGGCGATGGTATGGCCGAAGGCCTCGGCGAAGGCGTAGCCGTCGCCGGTGGAGCCGGTGGCGGGATACGACCGGCCGCCCGTGGCGATGACCAATAGGGAGGATCGATGGGTCTCGTCGCCCGCCGCCACCACAAATTCGTCCCCCGACTTTCCGACGGACGCAACAGCCTTTCCGCACTCGATATCGACGTTCTTTGCGCTGCACTCATCGACGAGGACGTCCAAAACGTCTCGGGACCTCTGAGTTTCGGGGAAGACCTTACCCCCCTCCAGGATGGTCATGGCTAAGCCCCTATCCTCGAAGAAGGCGACGAGATCCAAATTCGAAAAGCCGAGAAGGGCGGGCCGGAGGAAACGGCCGTGGTCGCCGTAATGGCCGAAAAAAGAGCTGATCTCTCCGTCATGAGTCAGGTTGCAGCGGCCCGAGCCCGAGACGAGGAGCTTTCGGCCGGGGGAGCTTTTCTTCTCCAGAACGAGGACCTTTCGGCCCCCGCCGGAGGCGTTGGCCGCGCAGAAGAGGCCGGCTGGGCCCGCTCCGACGACGATCAGATCGAGCAGTTCATCTTGATTGCGATCTTCGGACATATTTTAAACCCGGAAGGCTGGCCGACAGTTAGCTATCAAATCGGCGGTCGTGAACATCAAAACCCAAAATGCTCCCAAAGGCTCGAAGAGACCATGGGACCCCCCTCTTCCGAGAGTTTATGACAACGTCGCCGGACTGTGGTGATGGTCGGAGGAAACCCGGATTCTAATCCTATCCCAGAGCCTTCGCCTTTTCGAAGGCCTCCTTTGCAGCATCGTCCTCCCCCAGCATCTGGTGGGCCCAGCTCTTGTTGTTCCAGGCGGCTGCATATCCGGGTTCTATCTCCAGGGCCCTGTCGAAAGATTCCAAAGCCTCCTGGTACCGGCCCAGCCTGTTCAGGGTCATCCCCCTTTTGTTCCAGGCCTCTGCGAGCTCTGGATCGATCCTGAGGGCCTCGTCGTAACACCCCAGAGCCTCGTCGAACCGGAGGAGCATCTGGAGGGTGTTGCCCTTGTTGTACCAGCTCTCCGCAGAACCGGGATCGATCACCAGGGCCCTCTCATAACACCTCAAGGCCCTGTCGTAGCTTCCGGTCATCATGAGGGCGTCGCCCTTCCCGTCCCAGGCAGAGGCCAGCTCCGGCTCCATATCGAGGGCCCGGTCGTAGCAGCTCAAAGCCTCGCTGTACAGGCCACTGCTGCAGAGGTTGTCGCCCCTCCCGGCCCAGTCCTCGGCGGTGTACGCCTCCACCACAACAACGGCAGCGACCGCATCAACCGAAGCCCCGGTCCCGATCTCCTCCTGGTCCTCTTCGACGACGGGTTCCCTCGCTGATTCGTCCGCCTCGGCCTCTCCGAGCTCGGCGTCGAGGATGGCGTCACCGACGGCGGGACCCGCGGGAGCCGGAGCTTCCTTTTCCATCACCTCTCCCTCAGAAGAAGAATCGAGCGCCAGTCCCAGGTCCATCAGGCTGAGGGCCGCCCTTTCTGCAGGCCTTCGATCTACAGCCTCCTCCTCGGTGGTCGGGGTTTGCGAGATCGAGATATCGTATGAGTCCTCACCAGCCTCGACCCCGGCATCGGGTCCAGGGAGAACGGTCTCTCCTCCTTCGAGATCATCCTCTCCTTCGGCCTCCTCCTCCGCCTCGACGACCTCCTCCTTCTCAGGTCCCGAAGGAGACCGATCGACGCTGGATATGCCGGGAACCTCGTAGAAGGGAAGAGACCAGTCGTAATCGCCGTAGAAGTTGCCCTCCCAGAAGTTCGTCCCCAGGTCGAAGGCGTTGTAGTTCTCGTTGGCTTCGAGGACGTTTTTGGTGATCTCGTTCTCGTCGGACCCGGCGTCGATCCATATCCCGTACTTGTTATTCCAGATGACGTTCTCCTCGACGACGGTGCCCCTCGAACCGTCGAGGAATATGCCGTACCAGCTGTTCTCGGTGACGAGGTTTCCTCTGATCAGGTTCTCCTCGGACCTCACCTCGATCCCGGCCCAGCCGAAGCCTCCGTTTTTGAGGACGAAACCCTCCAGCCTGACGCCGTCGGCGACGAGGGCCACGGCGCTGCCGCTTCCCCCGGCGTCCACGATCGGCCTTTCGGTGCCGTTTCCAGCGCCCCGAAGGACGATGGGCATGTCCACCACCAGGTTCTCGCGATAGGTGCCGCCGGAGACCTCCACCACGTCTCCGGGACCGGCGGCGTCGATGGCCGCCTGGATGCTGACGTAATCGCAACCCTCAGGACCCACCGTTATCGTGGCCCCATCCGCTCCCGCCAGAAAGAGGACGAGAGCCGCCAAGAAGATGGAGATGATCGTCTTCGAGCTCATCAAGCCTCCCGCCTTGAGGTCTTTTCTACTTCGATCTAAGAAAATCTTTTGGTGAAACCGGACCATCGATTTTCCATCTACATCATAGATTCGGGGGAGGCATTGGGGATGCATAAACTTGTTCAAACATGATAGAAAACTTTTTCAAACATGATGGAAAACCTGATAAATACAGACCTTTTAAATAATGTTGTCTGTTGGGAGGTCTCTGATGGCAGATAAGAAGAACGAATGGCGCCGATGGCACACCATATTGATCTGCGTCTTTCTGGCCTTAATTTTGGCAGTAAACTACTGGGGGCTCCACAGAGCGGCGGAGCTCTCAGCCGAGACCCAGCCCGCCGGAGGGGGTCTGGGAGACGTCCAGGACTCAGCGCCCTGGATCCGAGTCTCGACATGGATCGCCACCTTTGGGCTTTTGACGCTGATCGCCGTGGTCATCGGCCGGGGCAAATTGGGGAGGAACTCCGGCCTCCTCATCGATCATAGACGGAGGATGAGCCTCTCGCGAACGCAGATGGTCCTCTGGACGCTCATAATTCTATCGGGGTTTACAACGGCGGTCTTCGTGAACTTCGCATCTGGCTCTCTGGAGCCCATGTCCATATCCATCCCAAAAGAGCTGTGGGCCCTCATCGGGATCAGCATCACCTCGCTGATCGGGTCTCCTCTGATAAAGGATATGAAGGAGAATCAAACCGGCAAAGGGGACGAGGCCGTCAAAGATACGGCGAAGAAGCTGGCCGCCAGCCGCGGGGCGGATCCCGATGCCCTGAAGGCCAAATCTGAGCTGGATGCCCTTAAAAAGGAGGCTAAGGTCTATACGGTGGGGAGGATCCTTTACAACGAATCAGAAATGGATGCCAGCTTTTCCGACCTCTTCAGCGGCGAGGATGGAGACGACTCCGCCATACCTGATCTGGGGAAGGTGCAGATGTTCTACTTCACAGTGCTCCTGGCGGCGGTTTACGTCTTCCTCCTGGGAGAGAAGTTCTTCGCCAGCGGTGGCGCGATAGACGCGTTTCCAGCCTTCGATTCGAGCATGCTGGCATTGCTGGGAATAAGCAACGGTGGCTATCTGATCAAGAAAGCCACCTGAACTTTTATTCCGGACTAAGCCTCTCCCCTCTCGCCCTCGTAGTGAGCCATGATCTTTCTCACTATCCCGTCGAAGGCCTCGGCGTTCTTCGACGAGACGTTTAATATGAACGGCTTGCCGCTGTCGCCGGTCTCGCAGATGGCGGGATCGATCTCGATTTTTCCGAGGAAGGGTACCCCCAGCTCCTCGGCAGCCCTCATCCCCCCGCCGACCTTGAATAGGTCGATCGCTCCTCCGCACTTGGGGCATGTGAAACCGCTCATGTTCTCGACGATCCCCAGGACCGGTATCCCCAGGGCCCGTGACATATCGATCGCCTTCCTCGCGTCCAGGAGGGCCAAGTCCTGAGGGGTGGTGACGACTATGGTGCCGTCGGGCCGGAGGAGCTGGGCGATGCTGAGGGGCTCGTCGCTCGTCCCGGGGGGGAGGTCGATCAGCATGTAGTCGAGATCTCCCCACCTGACCGTCTCGATGAACTGCTTCAACACCTGCATCTTGAGGGGTCCCCTCCAGACGACGGGGCTATCTTTCCCGATCACAAAGGCCATCGAGACGACTTTGATGCCGCTGTCTGACCCCACCGGAAGCTCCACGGGATGGATCGTCTGATCCTCGTCGCCCGTCAGGACGGCGTCTTCTATGTTCAGCATCTTGGGGACGTTCGGCCCCGTGATGTCGGCGTCCAAAATCCCGACCTCCTTCCCGTAGAGGGCGAGGCCGAGGCCCAGGTTGACGGCCACCGTCGTCTTTCCGACGCCCCCTTTGCCGCTCATCACCATTATGCTGTGCTTGATCTTATTTGCTTGTAGTTCTGTCATGGTATCTGCTCCAAGCGACTCGGTTCTGAGATCTTCTCCACCACTTTCTGATCTGAACTTAGATCAGGCTTTTGCATGAGACCCATCTTCGGTCGAAGATCTGGATATGCCCCCCAGAGAGACGAAGAATTATAATTCATAAGATCAATTCGACTTCATGAACAACCGGATGATCTACCTCCCCTTTGGGATTTTTGCGATCCTCCTCTTGGCCGCGGTCCTCTGGGTGAGCGTCACCCTCCTCTTCTTCGGGGCCCTCAGCACCGACTTCACCAAGATGGGCTTCTCCTGGTCTGACGCCCTCCTTCTCCTCGCGGCCTCCCTGGTGGGCGCCGGGATTAACTTTCCCCTCTTCACCATGGAGTCGAAGGTCCCGGTGGTGAGGGAGACCTTCGTCAGGTCCTTCGGCATCGTCTATCGGGTGCCGGTGGTGAAGACGGTGACCAATGAGACGACGGTGGCCGTCAACGTCGGCGGCGCCATGATCCCGGTAATCGTCTCGGCCTACCTGATAGCCGCCTATCCCCAGGTCGCTTCTATCGCCCTGGCGGGGACTGTCATCGTCGCCCTGGTGACCCACAGCGTCGCAAGGCCGATTAAAGGCCTGGGCATAGCGACCCCCCTCTTCATCCCGCCCCTCGCGGCGGCCCTGTCAGCCCTCGTCCTGACGGCGGCCTTCTGCCCCATCCCAGAATGCCGCTTCGTCACCGCCTACGTCGGAGGGGTCCTGGGAACCCTCATCGGTGCCGACCTCCTCAACCTTAACAGGATCTCAGACCTGGGGGCGCCGGTGGCGAGCATCGGGGGGGCGGGGACCTTCGACGGCATATTCATGAC
>CAZHAO010000103.1:0-6987 GCA_964530375.1 uncultured Methanotrichaceae archaeon | reverse complement strand
GTATCCTCCCTAAAAGAGTATCCAGATCACCATCAAGTGATCTGGATCTCTACGAAGCCCTCGGTGTCGTAGCACTGGAACGGGTTGATCCACTCCCGGACCTCAGTCCAGTAGTTGTCCCCCTTCTCCCTGGGGTAGTCGTTATCTACCATCATTTCGGTGGAGACGGTGAACTCGGCAACCTCGGCATCCCTGGCGACGATATAGATATACCCGGACGGGCAATAGCCAGACGAACGGAGGAAGTCGTTCACGTTACCGGCCCCGAAGAGGTCGAGGATCTGGTCAGCGTAGGGGTTCCTGAGGTCGTCCATCTGGCGGATGTACTTGAGATCGGCCCTGCGCCCTACCATGAAGAGGGGCGAGGATGCGTAGTTGTCGCCGATCCTGGAGACGGCCTCCAGCACGTCCCTGTAGATGTCGATATCGTCGTCGGTCCCGGCCCATGCTCCCACGTTGTTCGCGTCAGCCCCCGATGCACCAGACGCCGTGATTTTTCCGTTCACGTTGGCCTCGGCGTGAGTCTGGAGGCCTGATATGTTGAGGGAAGAGTCACCGTTGAAGAATATGTAATCCTCCAGGCGGCCGATGTTCCTGTAACACCAGTCGATCTTGCCGTTCTTTACGGCCGGGTCCTGGGCCATCTCTCTACCATTCACGTAGAAGCCGAGCCCTGCCTGAAACTGCTTGAAGTCTTCCTGGCCGGCCTTGATGTCGGTCGGGTCGGGAACCGCGCCCTTGGCGAGGATCTTCGCCTGGATGCTGGTAGAGCCGCCAGAGCCCTCGATCCTCGTTACCGTGTCGATATCCACCGTGGACGGAAGCCCCCTGTAAACCAGAAGGTTCCGGGCGATTCTCTTATCCAGCTCGGCCTTGGCCGTCATCTGGAGCCTCTTTTCCCAGATCTGGCGGGCCTCCTGGGGAGTATAAGATCCGTAATTCATAGCCATTTTTTGCACCTCACAGGATTCTCACCTTGATCTGCCTGACAGCATGTACGTAGTCAGCGCCGCCAGTGATCCCCACGGATGCGGGGATGGCGAGAGTGATCGAAGTCGAAGTCGGGAGAGCCGTCACGCGATTGACCTGCGCCTGCCCGTCGGCATCTCTCAGAATGATGTAGTCACCGACACAGAGCCCCATCGTGGCGTGGGTGATCCCGGCGATTGAAGTATCTCCAGCGGAGACGGTCGTGAAGGTCTGGGTGTAGGTGGCAGCTGCGAGCGTCACGTCTTCCAGAGCCTGAGCTACTGAAGAAGCGGCAACCTTCGTCTCGCCCGCGTTACTCCCGGATTCGGCGAGGATGCCGATAGAAGCCGTCATCGCGCCGGAGGTGATGTTGATCACATCGAGGTAGTCGCCCGCGACTATGGAAGTGTCATCGATCGTTGCCACCAGAGCGTTCACGATTCCACCGGTGGCGATGGCCATCGGTTCGTACTGCTCATAGAAGCCGTCATAAGTGTGCTCGTTGCTGTCTTCCAGGACGAAGCCGAGCCCTTCCTCTGTGTCCTCCAGGGGCGCTCCTTTGGCGGTCCCGGACGCGACGCGGGCGACGTATGCCCCGTAAGCAGTCCTGGCGGCGCAGATCTGAGTGATGACGCCGGACGTATTGCCCGTCCTAACAGGCTTGAGTGCTCTTACAGCCATTTTCATGCACCTTCATATATCTTTCTCATCTCGGCCTGGTGATCCAGGGCCGTTGATTTTCCGTCCTCAATGACCGGCGAGCCCTTCGTTCCCTGGGATTCGACGGCGACGAAGAGCTTATCGGCGTTCTCCTCGAGCCACTTGACGGGATCCTTCTGGAGGGCCTCGAGTAGCTCGGCGGCCTTTTCCTGGTGCCCCTTCTTGAGCCGCCTGGAGAACTCCACCAAATCCCGCGCCTTCTTCTCAGCTTCCAGGGCGTCTATCCTGGCCTGATATTTCGCTTCCATCCTCTTCTCGGCGGCCTCGACCGCTTCGGAGATCTGAGTCTTGACAGACTCCTCAGTTATGCCCGGCTCATGGCCGGGGTCATTTCCGTCACCCATTTTAGATTCCCCTGTTTCGGCTCTGTGAGCCGGTGACTGTGATTCATGCTTTGCTCCACAGGCGGAACATTCGAGGTTGAACCCCGCCCCATCCTCCGGGGTGACTATCCCGGATCGAACGAGGGAGTACTCGTGAAACACGTAAGGGCCGCGCTCGATGGCGTCGTACTGAACGCCGTTATGTTCCCCAGCGGTGTAATCCATGTAACAAGAATATGATAAAGATCCATGCGTCGGCTCGCCCGACTTGAGCCGCTCCATCTCGTTCGGAGTGATATCAGATTTGAAAAATTCTGTCTTCGCTTTCACCCTCCGCTTCCCGTCCTCGGCGGCGGGGTCCTTCATCTGGCCTATCCTCCGCACATCCGGGTCGAGGGACTCATGGTTCGGGACCACAGGGAGCCCGTCGAACCAGCGGGCATAAGGCCCGAACTCCTCGAATAGGCGAAGCGTCGGGAACCCATGCCCCATGAAGACGCCCTCCACCATCGGGACCGTCGGGACGAATAGCGACGTATCGGTCTCTTTCAGCCCCTTCGCTTCAAAAAGGATATCGGCCTTCACATCGGCCTTCTCCCTGGTCTTCGCTTTCATCTTTGCCCCTTCCCTAATCATGATTTCTCGCAGACCCTCGACACACCTACAACATACATGCAATTTTGGTATTGTTTCACCAGATGAATGATAAACGCCATCCGAGAGCATCCTCGTTTCGCCATCTAACGCAGCGCAGATATCGCAGAGCCGGTCGTCCGGCGTCACGATCCGGAAGGCCTCATATTTTCGGGTATCGAGGATCCCCCGGTGGCAGGCGTCTTGAGTTGAGAGGTATTGCCCCCGACTGCTGGCCTCCGACGCCTCATTAACAGCGATCGTTTTGGCCCGCTGCTGGAGGAGCTTCGCCGAGTACTTCTCGGCTTTGCGCTGGATCTCAGCGGGATCTCGGCCCCGTTCGGTCAGTTTCCGGACGAGGTTATCAACCGCCCCGGCCCGTCTCTCATCCAGCCCGACGAGGCCCCGGATGTACTCGGTTTGCGCCTGGGGGGTGTAGCCGGAGAAGTAACCCCGATATATGACTTCTCGGAGAGCCGCCTTCGTTCCCGGATCAACCTGTTTGACGAGTTCGGCCCCATGCTCTTCGATCCACTTGAGGGCGTTGGGATTCTTCAAGTCGAAGGCGTATTTGACTTTCGCGATCTCAGAGATGTATTTGGACTGATGAACCGCCGCCGCGCCAAATGCCGCGACAATTCCAGCTTCGGGGGTGTAGTCGGCCCATTCGATCAGGTTAGCAGCTGAAGCGAAATCGCCCCGCTCCATCGCCGATAAGAACTCGTCCCAGTCGGTCGCCTCCAGCGTCCCGGCGACGTAAGCCATGAAGTCTTCGGCTATCGCCGGTTCGGATTGCCGCATTATCCGGGGGAGGTCGTCGGGGCGGGTCATAATGTCGTCGAGATGCCACGCCTGGCGGCGATCTCCTCGTATAGCTTCTCTCTCTCGTCCTCGCCATCGTCGTCGGTATCGAGAGCCCCGTATCCCCTGAGCGCCCGGGCCTCGTCGATCAGGATCATCCCGGCGGCAAGATCAGCCCGGACGTTGTTGGCCTCGGCTTCCTTATCGGCTGGCGTCCAATCCAACCAGGCAAGCTCGCATCTCAGGTCGTACCCGTTCCATTCAAGCCACTGGTTCCAGAGGCCCTCGAAGGGCCGCCCCCACAGTTCCCGCTCGGAGGCTATCCGGGCGTCCAGGAGGGCTTTCGCGGGCGATGCCGAAACGCTGATCGCCTGGGCGAGCTGTTCGGTGATGTCCTTTCCGAAGAAGAAATTTAGGACTTCGGTCTTGAGGTATTGGTCCGCCTCCCAGGGATTGAGCGGGATGGGGATATTTGGATACTGAAGTTTCATCCCGGCGATGCTCAATTGAGCCTGATCGTAAGATTGCCCCTCCAAAAGCTTAGTAGCGTAGGCTTGGAGATCTGCATGATTGATTTTGATGTCGGCCTTCGCCATCTCCGCCAGTTCTCGGCCGTCGATCTGGACCGTCTCATTCGGGACCCCCACCCTCCCCTCGGCGAGCATGGCGATCTTCCTAACTTCCTTCCATTGCTCCACCGTCGGGGTTATGCTCTTCATCATGCTGGTATCGGCGGGGATGGCCGAGTCTTCCAGGTATAGGACGTTCTCGGCGGGTATCTCAACGAACTGGCCCGCCCCCCGGCCCTGCCAGAATCGGGTGATCTCCTCGTCGGAATCATAGACGATGCCCCGGAGGAGGGCGTCGGGGACGTACCTCTCCTGGCCGGATAGCTGAGATGGAAGAGACGAGAAGCTGATTCCCGGGAGGAGTTGGATAGCCGAGAAGGTCGTCCATCCATCGAGGGGGGCCGTTGCGAACTCTACGACCGCCTGGCGGTACGTGCAGCCGTCCAGGAACGCGCCCCGGACGAGGCCGAGAGTCCCGACTTTGCCCTGCTTTCCTACCCTGCCTATCCGGGCGTCGGTGCGCTTCATCTCGGCTTTTACGTCGTCCATCTTCTTTTGATCCCCGTCGTCGCCCTCGTCGAGAGGGAGGAGGACGAAATCGAATCCGGCAAAGCATAGCCGGGACAGGCCCGACAGGGCCGACATGATCGGCGGAACGCTCCGGTTCGTCGCCATCAGGTCGGCGGTGATCGGCCTCTCGGTATAGGTGGATGAGCGGGCGAATATGGCCCGGCCAGATAGCTTCGGCTCGGCGGCTTCTTTTATGAATTTAGATTTAATTGACTCTATAATTCGCATCCTAATCTATCCCCCATCCTGGAGTTGGGGCAATTTCGCTACTGACCAATTCGCGCCAGTTGGCATCGAGAAACTCGGCAACCGTCCACAGAATATAATCGTCCATAATAGCGCCTCCTGGCACTCTTCGATCTGAGAATCTAGCATTAATCCGGCCCGCGTGAACTCGCCGAGCCATTCCTGATTATGAATCAAGATGGCTTGATGGACCATATTGATATAGCCAACTTCGCCCCCTACCACGACATCGCCCTCTTCATCGGCCGGCCTCGGATCGGAGCCGAGGGGACGGATAGAGTGACTCCCTCGCCCTCCCCCATAGCCGCCCAAGCTATCGACATCGCATCTACCATGTCGTCATGATTGCCAGCGGGGAAAGCCAGAAGTTCGGTCTCCCAGGCCCCCGGGAGGTCTCGCAGATGGACGATCTCACCCCTCTCGTACCGCCCCTCCAGTGGGGCGAATCGAGAGACTTTATCCCTATCGGGCCGGACGCCCTTCACGTTGAGGCTCGTTCCGGCGGAGATCTCCTGGACCATCGCCTTCTGATATGCCACGTCCTCGATCCCCACCACCGACGGCCGCCACTTCTCGGCGAGCTGCTTGATGAACGTCTTCTGCTGCGAAAATGAAGCCCTGATCCTCTGCACGTCCAGGACGTAGAGCTTCCCCTCCGACAATCGCCCCAAGACGCAGGCGGCGGTATAGTCGGCGGATTCCCGCTCGGATATGGCGAGATCCACCCCCATGACGATCTTGAGACCCTGGGGGGGCCGGTCCTCGTACTTGAGCCACTCTCTCTTTATCCTCGTCGCCCCCGCCGCCACGAATTGACAGAAGTATTCTTGCTCAAACCAGATGGGGCCGAGTTCCCGCCGCTCCTCCTCCAAGAACTCCGGGGAAATCCGGGGGCATTGGTCGGCGGTGATCCGGTATCTCGTCCACCCCTCGCCCCGTTCCCATATCTCCCAGAAGAATCCTTGCATTCCTCGGGGGGTGGACATCAGGACGAGCCGCCCATGGGAGACGGCCAGCATGGGGCGAATGGACTTATAAAGCTCGTCGGGGATGGCGGCGGCCTCGTCGCCGATAAAGAGAGTGACCGCCGAGAGCCCCCTGATCGTCCTCTCCGATCCTGGGAGGGCGAGGACTCTTGACCCGTTGCTGAATCGGACAGATAGCTTGGTGTCGGTATCTAGTTTTACTTTTTGGTCGATTTGTCCTAAGAACTCGGAGAACTTGATCATCAGTTCAGTCGATTGACGCAATGAGGGCGAATCGAGGACGATCACCGACCGGGGCTTATAGATCGCCTCCCAGAGCGCCAGGATCGCCGTCACCGTCGATTTACCGGATTGACGGGAACAGTTGAGGATGATCCGAGGGTCGGTCGATTTCAGGAAGTCGGCTTGCCAGGGGTCCGAGTTGAAGTCTAAGAACTCCTCGGCGAAGATGACCGGATCAACGGCCGCCAGATCCCTATTCGTCCATCTGAGAAGCTCCGCCTGCGCCTTCGGCGATAAGGATTGCACGAAGCTTTCTGAGGTCTGGCTCACCTAGTCCCTCCAGGGCGTCGGCCTTGCGGCTTTCCGGGTCGTCCCCGGCGATCTCTCGGCTTTGCTTTACGGCTTGAGTTAAGATTTTCGTTCCGAGATCCCAGTAGATAGCGACCGATCCGAGAGACAGTTCCTTAGTGGCGTCATCCCCGGCCGTTTTATATGGATCGCCAATATCAAGCTCCAACAATTGAACTCCCCGAAGCTTGGCAAGATTTAAACCCTCCAGGTCGTCGATGATTCGAGCCTTCCCCTCTTCAAGCCTCTCTTCCCTCGGCCGTTTCTTTTCTTCCTCCCATGCAGTTTTAGCGGCCTCGGATATGTCGAATACCTCAGATTTGAACCGCTGGATGGTCATTCTCTTTTTAGGTATCCCAAGAGCTTTAGCTATGGCGTTAGGGCTGTGCCCTTTTGCAAGCTGTTTCTCTATTTCGGGTATATAATCTGCGATGCTCTCAAAAGCCATAGCTGGCGACCTTCACAAAATCCTTCACAAATTGCACAAACAAATCACAAAAATGCGCAGTCACTCTTTAAATCGGAGCCCCGACTTCCGCCCCACGAATCGGCCCCACCGGGCGATGTCCCGCTCGGATGGCTCCGACGGCTGGTAGATCT
>CAZHAO010000102.1:0-7009 GCA_964530375.1 uncultured Methanotrichaceae archaeon | reverse complement strand
AAAAAAACCCCATCATCAACAAGAATAAACCTTTTGGCGTCAATAAGTAACAAAAATAAATTCTAGGATCGCCTCCAATATCGAGGGCTATTCAAAAGCCTGCCAAAAAATACTATAAAATGATGTCTCCCACCACATCTAAATCAGCCCCTTTCGCCCATCTCCGCCCACCCCACCGAGAGCGCCGGCGGCGACGGGACGGCTGGCCTGCGGGGGGGGCGGAAAGACCGCATGCTGGATCTCAAGCCCAGCGCGACGGCCGCGACTAGCTGAGCTCGATGAACTTGTCGTAGCAAAGGACGGCCTGCCTGTGCTGCCCCAGCTTGTAGAAGTCGTCCCCCTTCCGGTTCCAGCTTCTCACGTCCCTCGGATCGAGGGCCAGGGCCCGATCGTAGCTCTCTATCGCCTCCCGGTACCGTCCGAGGCCGTCGAGGGCCGTCCCCCGGGTGTACCAGATATCGGTGGAGTCGGTGACGATCTCCGTCGCCCGGTCGTAGCTCACGACCGCCTCCTCCAGCCTCCCCAGCATCTGCTGGGCGAGGCCCATCTCGTACCAGGCCATCCCGTCGGAGGGATCGATCTCAAGGGACCGGTTGTAGCGATCGATGGCCTCAATGTGCTGGCCCGAGCCGCTGAGGAGACGGCCCTGGGCCTTCCAGGCCTCGGCGAAGCCCGGATCGACCTCGGCAGCTCTGCTGTAGCTCGCGAGGGCCTCCTCGTTCCTTCCTGCCCCCTCCAGGACCTTCCCCTTCTCGAACCAGGCCTCGGCGTCGGAGGGGTCGGCCTCGATCGCCCTCTCGTAACATGATATGGCCTCCTCGGCCTTCCCAAGAGCCTCGAAGATCGCCCCTTTTCCGCGCCACGCCTCGCCCCGGGCGGGATCGATGGCGATCGCCTCGTCGTAAGAGCTTCTGGCATCGTCAAGCCTTCCCGCCCCCTGGAGGGCTCTGCCCCGATAGGTCCAGACGCCCGCGTCCCCCGGATCGAGGGCCAGAGCCCCGTCGTAAGATGAGACAGCGTCATCGATCCTCCCGATCTCCTCGTAGACCGCCCCCTTCCCGACCCAGAGCTCCTTTGCCGACGAGTTGATCCCTATCGCCCGATCGTAAGAGGCGAGAGCCTCGTCCTGCCTCCCGAGCCCCGCCAGGGCGAGCCCCTTGCCGCCCCAGGCCTCGGCGTCGGAGGGGTCTATTTTCAGAACCTCATCGTAGCAGCCGAGGGCCTCGTCGAACCTTCCCAGCCGCTGGAGGGACGCGCCCTTGCCGCTCCAGGCATCGAGGTCCGACGGGTCCTCCGCCAAGGCCCTGTCGTAGCTCTCGACGGCACCGGCGTAATCGCCCGCCATCATGAGGGCGAACCCCCGGCTCCGCTCGACCTCTTCAAAGGAGGGATCGATCTCGACGACGGAACGATAACACTCGGCGGCCTCTTCATAGTCGCCGAGCTTTGAGAGGGCCTGCCCCTTCTGGTACCAGGCCTTCGCCTCAAGAGGGGCCACCTCGATCACCTTCTCGTAAGCCTCTGCCGCCTCCTGGTACCTCCCCAGGCTGTAGAGGGCGTCCCCCTTCTCGTACCGATCGATCTCGATGACCTTGTCGTAGGAGGCCGCGGCCTCGTCGTACCTGCCGAGGCTGTAGAGGGCGACCCCTCGATTGTACCAGAGGGCGACGTCCGAAGGGCTGATCGCCAACGCCTCGTCGTAACATTCGAAGGCCTCCTGGTACCTTCCCAGGTCGTAGAGGGCGAGCCCCTTGCTCCTCCAGACCTCCTGGCGGGAGGGATCGATCTTTATCGTCCTATCGAAGCTCTCGACCGCCTCGTCGAGCCTCCCGGCGCTGTAGAGGACGAAGCCCCTGTTGTACCAGACGTCTGGGTCCTCGGGATCGATGGCTATGGCCCCGTCGTACGATTCTACCGCCTCGTCGTACTCGCCGAGGCTGGCCAGGGCGTCGCCTCGACCGCGCCAGGCGTCGACCCGAGAGCCGTTAATTCTGATCGCCTCGTCGTAACAGCTCACAGCCTCCCGGCGCCTCTCCAGCCTGTCGAGGGCTACGCCCTTGTTGTACCAGGCGTTCTCGTAATCGGGTTCGATCCCGATCACCTCGTCGTAACAGACGACGGACTCGTTGTACCTCCCCAGGATGAGGAGGGTGTTGCACCTGTTGTTCAGGACGTCCGCATCGGAGGGTTCGGCCTTGAGGGCCTCATCGTAGCAGCCGAGGGCCTCCTCGTACCTGCCGAGGCGGCCCAGGGCGAGGGCCTTGTTGTACCAGGCGTTCCCGTTTTCTGGATCAGTCTCCAGAACGCGGTCGAAGGACCCTATCGCCTCCTCGTACCTCCCCAGGCCGTAGAGGGCGAGGGCCTTGTTGTACTCGGCGTCCCCATAGGCCGGATCGATCCCGAGCGCCCGGTCGTAGGCCTCCACCGCCTCCTCTCCCCTTCCGAGCCGGTCGAAGACGACGCCCTGGTTGAACCAGGCGTTCGAGTAGCCGGGATCTATCGACGCCGCCCTCTCGTAACAGGCTAGAGCCTCGTCGAACCTCTCCAGGGCGAAGAGGGCGTTCCCCTTGCTGTTCAAGACGGCGACGAGGCTCTGATCGACCTTGAGGGCCTCGTCATAAGAGGCGACCGCCTCCTCGAACCTGCCGAGGCCGTAGAGGGCGAGCCCCTTGTTGTACCAGGCCTCGTGGCGGAGAGGATCGATAGCTACGGCGGCATCGTAGCATTTGAAGGCGTCCTCGGTCCTCCCCAGGCTGCCGAGGACTATCCCCTTGTTGAACCAGACGTCGGCGGAGGAGGGGTCGATCAATATCGCCCGGTCGTAACACTCCAGGGCCTCATCGGGCCGTCCCATTTTGTAGAGGGCGAGCCCCTTCCCGTGCCAGGAGGCGACGTCCAGCTCATCGATGGCGATGGCGAAGTCGTAACATTCGATCGCCTCATCGTATCTCTCCATCCCGCTGAGGGCGAGCCCCTTCTGTCGCCAGACGTCCCCCTGAGACGGATCGATCACCAGAGCCTCGTTGTAAGATTCAAGAGCCTCCTCGTACCTCCCCGCTCGGTAGAGGGCGAACCCCCTAGCCCGCCAGAGGTCCAGCTGCGAGGAGTTGAGCTCCAGGGCACGGTCGTAGCAGGCCACGGCCTGGTCGTACTCCCCCAGGCCGGAGAGGGCGAAGCCCTGGCTGTACCATATGGTGGGGTCGGAGGGGTCTATCGCGAGCGACCGGTTGAAAGAGTCGGCCGCCTCCCGATACCGGCCCAGGTCGTTCAAGATGTAGCCCCTCAGGTTCCAGGCGTCTGGGTAGCCAGGATCGATATCCAGAGACTTGTTAACATAAAGAAGAGCAAGCTCGTAAGATCCTTCGGAGTAGAAGCTTACGGCCTTGCCGAGCCACCCGCCGGGCTCATCCTCCGCCACGGCAGAATGGGGGGCGATCAGAAGGAAGATCAGAATCGGCAGGGCCCAGCGCTTCATGTCAAACTAAATCGCTCTATTCGTCGATATATTTTGTGGTATGAAAGGACGATTCAAGCCTCTTCACCATCAGAAGGGCGTCCTTCCCGGTCCCGTAGTAGCCCTCGAGGATGGCGGCCTTCGCGTAGCCGAGCTTCGAGTAGAGGGCGACCGCCCCCCGGTTCTCCGCCGAAACCTCCAGAAGGGAGAACCGCGCCCCGGAGGATTCGAACTCCTCCTCCAGGGCCTCCATCAGCCTTCTGCCGATCCCCTCTCGGCGCCGTTCGGGGAGGACGTCCAGGGTCACCACCTTCCCACCATCGCCCCTCACAAAGCCCGCGACGAAGCCCACAAGACCGCCGTCTTCGGCAGCCAGAGTCGTCGCCCCATCCAGGAGAAGAGATAGGATCTCGGCCGGGAAGGCGAGGTCCCGGGAAAAAGAGGCCTCTTCAATGGCCAGGATCGAGGGCAGATCCTGAGCCTCCGCCCTCCTGATCCTCATCTCTTCTCTGATACCTCTTTGACGACCTCGGTGTAAGCTCCGAAGACGGCGGGGATGTCGATGGTGCCGATGACGTCGACGACCCCCATCGCTGCGATCACTTTGCCGTCCCGGTCCCTTATGGGGGCGACGGATACGGGAACTCCCTTGTAAACCCCGCTTTTGGGGACGGTCCTCACGGCCTTTCCGGACCTCATCACCTCTTCGAGAACCGGTCCCGAGTACTCATCGTCCAGGACCTTCCCCCCCTCGACCCGAACGCCGGGGGCCCCAAGGCTCCTCAGGGTGACCGGAAGCCCCAGGATCGCGTTCGCGGCCAGGGCGAGAGGGGCGAGGTCCGAGGGTCCCGACCTCTCCGATATTACCAGCTCAGCCATGGTTGGATTTCAGGCTCTAATTGTTGATATAGTCTCCCCTCACCGCCTCGCGAGGAACCGGGCCTGGAAGCCGTGGTACTTGGCAAACCCCTCGGCGTCCCTCTGGCTCAGGGTCTGGCTGTCGAAGGAGACCATCTCCTGGTCGTATATGGCGTTTGGCGACCTTCTTCCGACGGCGACCGCCCTTCCGCAATATAGCTTCATCTTGACTATGCCGTTCACCCTCTTCGAGCTCTCGTCGACGAAGGCGGAGAGGTCGGCGTAGAGGGGATCTTCCACGAGGCCCATGTAGGCCAGCTCCGACCAGGCCTCGTCCACCATCGCCTTGAACCTGAGCTCCGCCCTGGACAATACCAGCCGTTCCAGGTCCCTGTGGGCGTTGAGGAGGACCGTCGCCGCCGGGTGCTCGTAGTTCTCCCTCGCCTTGAGGCCGAGGACCCGGTCCTCGATCATGTCGGTCCTCCCTACGCCGTGCTCCCCCGCGATCCTGTTGAGCCTCTCGATCAGCTCGACTCCGCCCATTCTTTGGCCGTCGAGGGCGATGGGAACCCCCTCTTCGAACTCGATCTCCACCTTTTCTGGAGATAGCCCCCTCTCAGGGGACTTGGTCCAGGCGTAGATCTCCTCGGGAGGCTCGAAGAAGGGGTCCTCGAGAAGGCCGCCCTCGATGGACCGGGACCAGAGGTTCTCGTCTATGCTCCAGGGCTTCTCCTTCGTCACGGGCAGATCGATCCCGTGATCTCTGGCATAGTCGATCTCCCACTCGCGGCTCAGGTCCAGGTCTCTCATGGGGGCCACCACCCGCAGGTCCGATGCCCTGAAGACCGCCTCAAACCTCAGCTGGTCGTTCCCCCTGCCGGTGCAGCCGTGGCCCAGGGCGTTGGCGCCGAGCTTTTTTGCTATCTCCACCGTCTTTCTCGCGATCAGAGGCCGTGCGATGGCCGTCCCCAGGACGTAGCCCTCGTAGGAGCCGTTGGCCTTGATGGCTGGAAATATGTAGTCTTCGACGAACTCCTCCCTGGCGTCGATGACGTAGTGCTCATCGCTCAGCTTCTCGGCCCTCTTGTTTCCCCTCTCGATATCCTCCTTCGGCTGGCCAACGTCCGTGAGGACTGTGATCACCTTATCAAAGCCGTAACGCTCCCGGAGGAGGGGGACGCAGACGGACGTGTCCAAACCTCCAGAATAGGCGAGGACGATAACTTCAGACAATTCAAGATCACCGGGGCCTACTCGGTGCTCAGTTATTTTAACTCAGCGTTCGACGATCGATAACTCTATAACTTCTCGGCCCGAGATTGGCCTCGATGACCCCTCTACTGAAGACCACCGCCCTGACGGTGGACTACGACCAGGATACGAGGAGGCTCACGGCCCGAGGAGCTATCTCGATGCTGGTTCAGCCGGCCTTAAACAAGATCAACCAGAGGCTGGCCGAGGAGAAGCCCGCCCTAGTGAGGGAGGACGACATAGTGGCCTCCACCTGGCTTCCGCCGATCCCGAGCGGCCCCTTCGAGAGGCTCGTCCAGAGCGAGGCGAAGATAGCCATCGGAAGGTTCGTGCCCCAGACCGTCAGCATCGAGGTCACGAGGGCCTGCGGCTGTGATTGCGATCACTGCATGATCAAAGAGGGCGAGGGGGAGCTGAAGGCTGAGGAGATCAACAGGGTCGTCGACGAGGCCCTGGACCTGGGTGCGTCCATCATAACCTTCACCGAGGGCGATCCTCTGCTGAGAGAGGAGATCTTCGATCTGATACGCCACGTCGATCCGGAGCGTGCGGTGGTGAACATGTTCACGCCGGGGCTGGAGATGACGCCGGAGGTGGCGAAGAAGCTGAAGGAGGCGGGCCTTTACAACATCCTGATAGGGATATACAGCACCGATCCAGAAGTCCACGACCAGATCCGCGGCGTCCCCGGAGCCCAAAAGAAGGCCGTCGAGGCGATAAAGATGGCTCTGGATGCGGGCCTCCTCGTCACCATGTCAGTCCACGTAAAGGGCGATCGGGTCTCAGAGATCTTCAACCTCTACGAGTTTGCAAAAGATCTGGGGGTCCATGAGTTCTCGATCTGGGAGGGGATGCCGAAATCCGCCGAAGAGCGGCTGAGCCAGATAGACCGGGAGACGATAGTTCGGTTCTACAAGAAGGTCAACAGCACCCCTGGAGGTCCAAGGGTCTTTGCCAACACCTACTTCGAGGGCGAGATGCTGGGGTGCATGGCAGGACGCCGCTGGCTTCACGTGGGCGTCGACGGAGAGGTGAGGCCCTGTCCTTACCTGGGAGACAGTTGGGGAAACGTTCGGGAGATGTCCCTCAAAGAGATATGGAACGAGATCAGAAGATCGGGCGAGTTCGATCTTCTCCGGTCCGACTGTCCTGCCCAGAGCCGGCACCTGGGCCCCTGAAGGGCCATCGAAATCGGGCTTTTGATCTGCACTCTATCCAGGGGGCGACGTCCCCCTTTTTAGGGTTTCCCTCCCGTCAAGTGTGCAGCCGTCGTCTCCTCTGCCGCGCCAAAGGTCAAAAATATCAACTTTTAACGCAGATCGAAAAGCAGCATCCGAGGCGAAAAGATCGACAAGCAAATTAACTTATCATTGCAGACTATAAAAAAGTAGTTGTAGAGTCCTGAAACTATTTCGCACCCCATCTAAGCCCGGAATCATATTCCGG
>CAZHAO010000101.1:0-7048 GCA_964530375.1 uncultured Methanotrichaceae archaeon | reverse complement strand
GGGGCAACGGAACCTGCGGCGAAGTCCAGGTCGACTGGCTGCCCTGCATCTGAGCAGAAACTGCGAATTCCAGATCTCGAGGATCTGGAATTAGCCAACTTTTTTTATTTTACTCCTTCTCGGGGAGGTCTTCGGACCAAAACACTGAAATATGAGCCGTGTATTAAATAGATAAAGAGTTCGTCTCCTTGAAAAAGAGAGACAGCCGATTTAAATTCAGAATAGGAAGGGGGTATAAGTAAAATGAAGGGAGTAATAGCGATACTGGTAGCTCTCGCCTTGGCTTGTGTTGCTGTGGCCAACCCACCATTGCCGGAGCCAAAACAGTACGAGCAGTTTTGTGAAAGCGCGCTGGTCAGCGGAGATGGCTATATCGACGTCGCGACCTCTGTAGTCGACAAGAAGATAGCCCTCGAGTACTACGACATGTATTCTGGTGACGGTGCCCTAGAAATGGACACCACCCACGTCTACTCGCAGAATCCAACACTGCTAAATCGATCGCTGCCAAACAACAGCGACTGTGGCAACGATAGTATACAGAGTGTGAATTTCTTCGAGAACACCAAGCTCACCTATGATGGTGAGACGCCTCTCCAGGGCGGGAAGTTCATCAACTCCAAGGCCTTCTACGGGGGCATAGGTGCCAACATCCAGGAGATGTTCAGCGTCAACCAGATGGAGAAGGACCAGACGGCCTTCTTCGGTTCGACAGTTAACTCGAGCATCGTGCACACCGTCGGCCTCAACACTCTGAACAGCTTCAACGGTACCTGGGGAACCGATTCCAGCATGCACAAGATCTTCTACAAGGATATAAAGAGCCACGAACTCTTCAGCGGCGAATTCGAGGTCCAGAAGGAGATCAAGTTCCACGAGGCTCCGATACTTGAAGGCAGAATATGCCCGTGCGCTGGAGTAGACTGCTGAGCTTGCAGTCTACACTCTTTTCCTATTTTTGCGACAGAACCGGATCTGGGGCGATAATCTTCCCCAGAGGGAGTGGGGTTCTGGCGCCGAGCATTGATATAAAGGCCGCAATAAATTCGTCTTGGGGGTTAAAGAGTGAGAAACTATCTGATGATCCTTCTGATTCTCGGGGCTCAAACGGCCTTCGCCACCGTTGAGGAGACGAGGGAGGGCCCAGAGTCCGCCTGGGACGTGGAGTCGTCTGCAACAGACTCTGTCTGGCCTTCCGTGCCGGTGGTCATGGGGGAGCTTAAAGTCTCCGTCGACCTGTCAGGTCCGAAGACCGGACCAGACCTCGATTATATCACTCCAGGAAAGACGCTGGAATACCTCGTCACCGTTGAAAATCTAGGTTGTTCAGAGGCGGAAGCGAAGCTGACGATCAACCCCAAAAGCTGCAGATCTGGATGGTTCGGATGGACTGAGAAGATCCTCGTCGTGCCGGCTGGGGGGGTTGGAACTGAGCCGCTTTCTGTTACGCCAGCCATTACGGCGTTCCGTGGAGATTATGACTTCCAAGTCGTGGCAACGGCCCCGAACTTCAAGTCTGGATCTGACGAGGCCGAGTTCAAAGTTCAGAGCTACGACTATGTATCTGAGACCACCATCAGCGGTGTAGGTCAGTTTCAGTTGAACAAAGATGTCAGAAGCATGAACACCGGGGTGAAGTCGAATAAGGACATCTACTTCAGCGGCAGCGTGGACACTCTGATGAAGAACGAGTATTTGGTGGAAAAACCGGTGGGCCAAACCCCCACATTCCAGGAGTGCGACGCCGTGGAGAACTACATGGCGCTAAATCCCGGCGACACCCTGATGGGCACCGAGACCGCCAGGAGCTCTCTCGTCTTCGGCGGGGTGGGTGCCAAGGTCCAGGAGAGCTACAACCTTCAGGAGATGGAGTACGAGATCCAGGAGATCGACTTCCACCATGAAGGCCTTGACAGGAGGGCCATGTTCCAGACCGCCGACAACTTCACCGGATATCTGGCCATCGATGCGAAGCAGACGATACCTGGTCAGAGGGGCACCAGCGAACGAGAAGAGTTACTGGGTTCCTTCGAGATCCAGAGAAGGCTGATCTTCAAGGATAGCTCGATGCCGACCTTCAGATGCTTTGACGGCTCATGTTTCAACTTCGCTTAGGGTCTGAACGCCCCATCGAGCTGAGCATGGGCACCATTTTTATTTAAGCTATAAAATTAGCGCCGAGGGAGGGATTCGAACCCTCGAGTCCCGAAGGGACACAGGTTTAGCAAACCTGCGCCATACCAGGCTTGGCTACCTCGACTTTGGCACCTCTTGTTTCTCTCGATATTTAAATTCTGCGTCGGGGCGCGCCTTTTTCCGGTCTGCAGTGAGAGGGGCGATCTGTGGGTCAGACGTCAGAGGCCTCGGAACCGTCGACGCAACGGAGAAGATCTTTGCTGGTTATTATCCCCACCAGAGCACCACATTCCACCACAGGCAGCCTCCTAATGTTGTGCTCCAACATCGTCTCGGCAGCCTTTTTGGTGGAGGCGTTGGGGCCTATGGTCACCAGCGGCGCGGCGGTCATTATCTCCCAGATCATGACGTTTCTGGGATCGATCCCTCGCGCGAAGACCTGTTTGAATATGCCGCTGGTGGTGGCTATGCCCACTACTTGTTTTAAAAGACCCCCCTCAACCACGAGAACGCTTCCCCTTTTATCGCGGACCATCATCTGAATAGCGTCGAAGACGGTGGTGTCTACCCCCACAGTGAGGATGGGGTAGGTCATAAGATCGCGGACTTTCATGAGGGCACCCAACCTGTCATTAAAGTTCAAGTTGTTTCGCAGATTATATTAAACTTGTCAGAGCGAAACGAGATGATCAGAAGACTGGAGAGGCCGTAGGCGATGGGTTTTTGGAACGGATTCGCTGAGGCTAAAATGGCGCTGATCCGTTCCAGATCATCGGTCTCGATAATCTAACCCCACGCCGCCTGGCGGCGATACAACCTCCTCGGCCCGACCCCATAGCTGGACTCAAGGCCGTCCGGAGGGCTCGATGAGGTCCCACCCGATCTCCAGCCCTGTTGCGGGCTGATCGAGGCCGAAGCTTCGCAACACCAGGGGGTGGAACTCTCCGAAGGACCCCACCCTCGTCCCCTTCACCAGAAGGTCAGCCCTCCTCCCCGCGAGGAAGGCTCCGTCCTCGGACGCGACGATCTCAGGCTCGAGGGAGATCTCTCGAGAGATGGCGTCCACCACGGACCTGACCTCCGCGAAGTCGGCGCCGCTGTGGATCGAGGCCGCGGCCAAGTTCTGTCTCGTCCATCCTCCCGAAAGAACGTCCCCCAGGGCGAATATTCTCTGGGGGAGGGGATGGTGCTGGTTTATGGCGAAGATCTCCAGGAGGCTCGGCAAGATCGAGGTCCTGACCATGGTGTGAAGCTCGCTTATGGGGTGGAGAACCCTCGTGATCTCCTGGTCCCGGCCGGGCCGCCTCATCTTCTCGAAGTTCACCTTCTCCGAGGTGAGGGTGAAGGGCATCGTCTCGAGGTAGCCGAGGCCCACCATGATATCTCGGAGATAGGACTTTCTCACCTCCAGGGGGTGGGGCTCGCCGACGGTGACGGTCTTCGGAAGCTCCGGCACCAGCCTGTCGTAGCCGTACCCCTTGGCGGCGTCCTCGAAGATGTCCCAGGAATGCATTATGTCGGCCCTGTAGGCGGGGACCAAGACTTCCAGCTCCTGGCCCCGAACCCGGGCCCCAAACCTCATCTTCTCAAGGCACGATGCCAAACCCTCGGGGGATATCTCGAAACCTATGAGCCCCTTGGCGTCATCGACTTTGACCTCCCACCGGGCGGGCGCGAGGTCTGGGAGGACCAGATCGCCCTCGGGCCTCTTTACCCGGACCGACTCGATCCTGCCGCCCCTCTCCGCCAGGGCCGTGACCACGATGTTCAGGGCCTTGTAGACGACGGGGTCTGTTCCGGTGACGTCGATGAAGAGGTCTCTGGTGTCGTCTCTGACCCGCGTCAGCTCTCCGTTGATGATCGGCGGAAAGGAGAGGACGTCCCCGTTGGCGTCCGTTATGAGGGGATAGCGATCGAACCCCTCCAGGATGGAGGCGTAGCTGACCCCCTTCGGGTGGCGCTTGAGGATCTCCTCCATCGAGAGGCTCTCCTCGAAGTCGAGGGTGACGAACTCGAAGGACGGGTCGGCGGCGAAGTAGGTGAAGGGGGGAACGACCCGAGATATGTCGTGGACTCCTATCGCCACCTTCCGCCTGTTCCTCCCCAGGCCCCAGTGAAGATCCTCCTGGAGGTCCATCAGGGACTCTATGGCGGGGTCGCTGAACTCCAGGTCCTTCACCACGGCGCAGCCTATGATGGGCCTGACGCCCTCGACGGAGGGGTCTACTTTAATCGCGACCTCGCCCGGGCGGACCTGATACTCTGGAAGTCCCACCTTTATCTCCAGGAAGCCCTGGAGGGCTCTTGCCACCCCCTCGGAGCTGTAGAGGTCGGGCCTGTCGGGGAAGAACTCGACGTCCACGTAATCCTCTTCGTTGCTCTTTCCTATGTCTGCGCCCATCATGGCCATCCTCGCCATGATCACATCCCTTTTGGCGCCGACCATATCCTCCAGATCCTCGTAGTATAATCGCACTACCGGCACGTCGATCACATCCTCGCGAGAGACGGCGCGTCCCTCAGCCATCCAACGTCCGACTGGTAGAGGAGCCGCAGGTCTTTGAGCCCCAGCCTGAGCATGGCGAGGCGGCCTACCCCAAGCCCCCAAGCGAGAACCGGGTGGTCTATCCCGAAGGGGGCCGTCACCTCCCTTCGAAAGACCCCGGCTCCGCCCAGCTCCACCCAGCCGAGCCCCTCGATGTACACCTCCGGCTCGACGGAGGGCTCGGTGTAGGGGAAGTAGCCGGGCCGGAACCGCACCTCGTCAAAGCCCATCTTGGCGTAGAACTCCTTGAGGACGCCGAGAAGGTTCGCGAAGGAGAGCCCCTCGTCCATGATCACCCCCTCGAGCTGCTCGAACTCCGGCGTGTGGGTGGGGTCGATCGCCTCCCGCCGATAGACTCGGTCTATCGAGAAGGCCTTGACCGGAGGGTTCGGGTGATCCGCCAGGTACTTGATGGTGACTGAGGTGGTGTGGGTCCTGAGAACCTCCCGCCGGGCCACCTCCGGGTCCCAGGTCCCACCCCAGCCGGTGGAGCCGACGTCGCCGCCGTGCTCATGCATATCCTTGACCCGGGAGTAATCGGGGATCTCGGCCTTGGTGTCGAGGTAGAAGGTGTCCTGCATCTCCCGGGCCGGATGGTCCTGGGGCTGGAAGAGGGCGTCGAAGTTCCAGAAGCTGGACTGGACGATCTCGCCCTTGATCTCGGTGAAGCCCATCTCCAGCATGATCTCCCTCATCCTCGATAGGAGCCGCTGGTAGGGGTGGACCTTGCCGGGGTAGATCCGCTCCGCGGGAAGGGTGACGTCGTAGGGTCTGATGTGGAACCGTTCTCCTTTATATTGGACGTAAGAATCTTCATCCCACTTCCCGGCTCTGATTATGTCTGGAGTGATTTGTCCAATTCCTTTGACCACATGTGCTGTAACGCCATATGTCAGAGTACGAGTTTCGATCTCGGACCTTCCGGCATCGGTGATCTCAAAGCTCCAGGACTTTTGAACGCTCGGCTCGACGAGCCCTCTGCTCTTCAGGAGCTTCAGGGCCTCTTCATCCAGGGCCGAGGCGCTGGTCGCGCCCTGGAAGCTGAGCGCCGCCAGGATCTCCTCGTCCTTTCCGGCGGGCGCCTCTCCCGTCGGCTTGATCTTTCCCGCCTCAACATTGGCCCAGCCCTTCTTTTTCAGCCAGCCGATGCCGACCTTGAGGGCGGGGTCTTTGATCTCCGATATGGGGACCCCGTCGGCGCCGGCGATATCGAGGATCCTCCTCTCGGGAAGGCCGATCTCGGCGTACCGGGCCCCCTCTTCGGTGAGGGAGTAGACCTCCTCCACCTTTTTGTCGAGGCCGATGAGGCCCTTCTCGGCGAGCCCCTCCGCCGAGGAGATGACAGAGACCTCCTTGATTTTGAGCCTCTCGGCGATCTTCCTGGGGTCGGTGAGCCCGTCGGAGATCTCTTTCAGCACCTGCCTGTCCCTTGGCGACAGGGCGGACAGCTTATCCTCTTGTGATGGCATGATGATCATCCCGCGAAATCGTGATCTTCAAGGGAAGGCAGATGCGAGAACCATATATTAAACCTGCCCGCCTAGGCCTATCGCCCTCTGAGATGGAGAAATGAAAATCAGTCGGACGATCGTAAAGAAAGGGGGCTCTCGGGAAAGCCGGCGCACATCTCCAGAAGGATTTCGCACCGACCGATCAGGCGCATCGTCTCCGCCGTCCCGAAACCTCCGCCGCGCGTCTCCCGGCTGATCGGTCCGGGGGCGCCCTCGACCCGCAGGCGGCGGGAGACAGCTTGAAGGCCATTACAGCCGCGTCGATGCCGATTAACGATCTGATCTTCTTGCCGTGACGATCCTGTTGGCAATCCCCCTCGCCAGAGAATAGGGGACGCTGAGGAGGAATACGCCGACCACGATCGCCGGGATGAGACGCACTTGATCAAAAATGAGGTACTGAGCGATCATGTCGGAGACGGTTGCTACGATGATCGTCTTGGAGAGAGACTTGAGAACTCCGGCAAGTTTGGCCTTTCGGTTATCGCGGTCGACGATCAAATCGATGATAAACGGCGGTTCGCCTGCCTTTGCATCCATTGCGCCGTCGCGGATCCCCAGCAGCACCGCTACCAGTGGTTGAAATACGAATCGAAGGCTCATCGGCCCGGCGACGCGCGCTATCACCCCTTCGGCGATGGTATCCAGCAATGACGACGTGCTTCCTCCTCCTTCTTTGGTCATATATACTTATTACCCCTTCTCCTGAAAGCCATCTTTGAAACCCATGTTTACATTTAGATATTGCACAGAATAAAATCAGCTTAGGCACTTAATTGGATGCCAACGTAACAAATAATGATTTTATTTTAAAATGAATACCCCGCAGCTTGCTGCGGTTGGGATGGTCAAGAAA
>CAZHAO010000100.1:0-7094 GCA_964530375.1 uncultured Methanotrichaceae archaeon | reverse complement strand
TGACAAGGTCTCGGAAAATTTCTTGTCGTCCAGCTCCAGGGTCAGAGGCCCATCGTATCCGGCATCTCGGAGAGATTTAAGAACAGGGTCCGCCGACCCGTCGCTGGGAGGGAGGTGTCTGACCCCATCTCTGGTGGCGCTGACGTGGACGTTCAGAATTCTGTCTTTCAGGATATCGACGAAGGCGATGGCCCTGGAGAGGGGAGGCGTCGCGTGAGATATGTCCAAGGTCATGCCGAGGGGGAACTCGTCCAAAAACCGATCCATCTCCTCGGGCTCTGAGCAGATGCTCCAGGGGGCGGGCTCCAGGTTCTCTAGGGCGAGGTGTACGCCCCTCTCCTCCGCCCGCCTCAGGCAGGCTTCCAGGTAATCGCGGAACTTCTGCCGTTCCGCCTCTCTCACCGGGCGTTTCGCCGTCCTCTTGCCGGGGTGGATCGTCATCACCTCCGCGCCCAGAAACTCTGCCAGGTCTATCGCCCTCAGGGACTCGACGATCGTCGCCCGGCAGACGAGGTCGTTGTAGGAGGAGGGGTTGAGGTCCATGACGGGTCCATGAAGGGTCATCCTCAGCCCGCCGAGGGCTCTTTTGATCTCTTCAGCCTGCTCCTCTCGCCTCCCCCCCTCCCAGTACCAGGGGGTCTCGGCCCAGAACTCCACCTCTTTGAGGCCGGCCTCGGCGATGACCCCAGCCATGCCCCGGGGGTCCATATCCCAGAGGAACATGGAGGATATCGAAACCCTCACACAGTTCACCGCCCCAGGTCTTCGATGAGCCTCTCGATCCTGCTGAGCCGCTCCATCTGGACCTGCATCCTCCGGAGCAGTACTGGGGTCGCCTCTGAGGTGGCGGTGCACTGGTCGGTCCAGCCATCGACGTCTCTTACGACGTTCCGAACCATCTTCTCGAACTCCATCGTGAGCTTCCCCTCCTCTTGCAGCCGCTCGAGGGCGCCCTCTATCGCCTTCCGGATCTCGACGATGTTCAAAAGCACCAGGTTCAGCTCCGCCTCTATTCTGGCCTGATCCAACCTTTCTTCCTCCTGCCTTTCCGTCGGGTCTGAAGCGTCTTTGTCTAATGTATTCGCCCCATCGCCGAAAGTTCCATTCTCATCTTCTGAGGCCTATGCCTTCTTCTTCCCGCCTTTCGGCGAGGGAAGGTGGCGAACTCACTTTCAGCTCGATCCGAGTTTCACTATCGCCTCTGCCAGGTCCCCCTGGGCCTCTTTGAGGGCCGCCTTCGCCTCCTCGCGGCTGCACCCGGTCTGAGCGACGACGAGGTCGACGTCGGAGTCGGGTATCGAGACCTCACGAGGCCTCTCCCGCGCGGTGCCCACCACCTGGTACGACCTGTTTCCCTGGGCGTCCATCACGGTGACCGATGCGTCCGAAAAGAATATCTCCCGGTCCCCCGTCCTGATGATCACCTCTTCGACGCCCTCGATCTCTTCGATGCTGATGCCCATCTGCTTCATCATCTGCTTCATCTTCTTGGGGCTCGCCCCCTTGCCGCCGATGCCTGGGAACATGATCCCAACTAGATGGCCATCTTTAGTAAATCTATCTGTGGGCCCCTCAGTTTCGTCGGCAGCCCCATATCTTCTGCCACGACGCCTTATTCGGGCTTTCGGATGAGATGCGGCTGGAATATCAGCGCAGTTGCTGAAAAAAAACAATAACATGTGGGGGGCTCTTTCCCTTCTACATGTTCATAGGCACCCTGAAGCTGAATAGGGCTCTGCAGATCGTATTCCTCCCCCTGACGATCCTCTTCTGGCTCCTGGCCATCGGGGACTACACCGGCAGCGCCACCATCGCCATGATCGCCGGCTACGAGAGCATCTTCTGCGGCTTTACCGCCACATACGCCGCATGCGCCCAGGTGCTGAACGAGGTCTACGGCAGCATTTTTTCGCTTTTTCGGCGTCGCCGCTTCGGCCCTGGTCCTCTGGCAGGTTCTTCCCGGCTTCGGGTACGGGTTTCGTGGCGGCCGAGGGTTCGTTTCAGAGCAGCTGTTTTACCCCAGGGAGGGGCTGAACCTTCGCAGCCATACCAGCCTTCTGCTGACAGTTCCTGCATATAGCCCTTCCCTGGCGGTGGATCAGGAATCTCGGCATGCCATCCCTTTGAAAGAGATCATCAAGCACCACCAAAGAACTTTATACACTGCCGACCTTTAAGATCTGTGGTGTATGAATCATGATGCAATCGGGTGAGAGAATCAAAGGCGGGGATATGCCGACCGACCTCATAGAGAAAGTGGACGGCCTGTTGGATCAGTTCGTGGGGATCGTGAACATCCTGGTGGAGGAGCGGAAGATCCAGAGGGGGATCGTCAGGAGCACGAACCCCAGCAGCATCGTGGCGGTTTTGGACAAGGCCACCCTCTACATCCTGGCCCAGCACCATGCTGGAGCCCTCTCCACCATGTACACCTACCATCCCGATAAGAAGATCTCGGAGCAGAAGGCCCTGAGCAGCGCGAGGTGGGAGTTCGGGTACGAAGATCCTTACATGATCGTATTTCCCGCCGTGGTCCTCGAAGAAAGCGAGAGGGATAGGCGCGAGATACTTCGGGTGATAGCCCTCGCCCACGTCGAGTCGGAGGTCCAGAGGGCCATCAACCTCATGAGCCTGATGCAGATCAGGCCCCTGTTCGGCCACGCCTCTTACATCGTGGACGATAGGACGGCTTCGGTACTGGTCCCCCTCACCGACGAGGGCGACGACCTCTACGACGAGGCGGTGAAGCCCGCTCTGGAGAGGACAGGCCTCATCCCCCGGAGGGCCCTTGAGTTCGAGGACGACGAGAATAAGCTGAAGGCGATCTGGAGGGATATATGCAGGTCGCGGATGGTGGTGGCCGACCTGACGGATGCCGATCCGATGGTGATGTACGAGCTTGGGATCGCCCACACCGTGGGGAAGGAATCCCTCATCCTCTGCAAGCGGGGCAGCTGCCCGAAGTTCCCCTCGAAGCTGATTCGGGCCAACTTCCTGGAGTACGATGAGGGTGAGGACGGCATGGTCAAATTGAGGGCTGATATGGCCGAAGCTCTCCACCAGATGATGACCCCTGTGATGGGCTCTGACTGAGGGTCTGGATATTGAGATTATTTTAAAAAATTGGGCGCGGCTTCTCAACCGCCCATCTTTCCTTTGATTTGAGGGCCGCGACGGACGCCTTCGTCCCCCGGCCTTTTAATCAAAGAGGTCTGAAGGATTTCCCTTTGACGAGGTAAACATCGGCAAACTCGGTGTTGACGCCCACCACCTCGTCGTTGAATCCCCTCAAGTTCTCGGGAACCGGGCCCAGGGCGTCGGCCTTCTCCTGGGAGTCGACGATCGCCCCCGGCGGGACGAAGCTTCCGTCCTTCAGTTTCACGCCCACCACCAGGGCGAGATGGCCCACGAAGCACTTTTTGCCCAGGGTCGAGGCGTGGACGACGGCGTTGAAGCCGACGAAGCTCTCGTCACCGATCTTGAGGGGGCCGTGGACCACTGCGCAGTGGGCGATGCTCACCTTCCGTCCCAGCTCTATGCTCGTTCCCTCGAGGCCGTGGAAGACCGCCCCGTCCTGGACGTTGCACTCGTCTCCGATGATTATCGGCGTCGCCTCGTCGGCCCTCACCGAGGCTCCGGGGGCTACGTAAACCTTCTCGCCTATCCTCACATCTCCTATGACCGTGGCGGCCTCGTCGACGTAAGCGGTGCTGGCGATGGTGGGCGTCGATTCGGCATCGTTCCAGGAAGTTTTTGGGTTGGCTCTGATCATCCAAACTCACCAACCCCTAACTTACCTTCTGAGATAAAAGGCATTATCATCAAAGATCGTTTCAATGATGAAAATTCGGATCCGAAGGGACGGCGCCGGTAAACTAAATAATATAAATTTTCGATAATCGAAGTTCTTATGAGGGCCGTCGAGAGATCGATGGCCTACAACGGTGGGATCTCTGAGGCCTGGTGGGCCTTTTTTTTGAAAAGCGAATTTCTGGCATGCGTAACGTATTTTTAAGATACTCGGCGCTAATTTTAAATAGATACGATACCCTTATAATTCAGCCCAATAAATCTTTGGCATGACGTTCTCTTGGAGGGAGACGCCAAATTGGGAAAGTCTTTCAGCTTGTAGGTTTGAATAGAGCCATATCGAAAAAATGAGCTTTTAAGGTAAGGGGTGTTAAAGATGGGAGAGAGTAGTAAAATACTAGGTATGGAGGCTGAAAAGGGCCGATGGTTATTTGTCATCATCGGCATGATAATCAACCTCTGTCTAGGTAGCATCTATTCGTGGAGCGTCTTCAAAGCGCCGCTTAAGGCCTTTTTTGAGACATCTGGTCCAGAAGTGAGTGCTTCCGCTCTACAGTTGCCGTTTATGGTCTTTCTAGCGTTCTTCGCGCTCGCCATGCCTCTGGCCGGCGGTTATATCGAGAAGTTCGGTCCCCGCAAGGTCGTAATCGTCGGTGGGATTCTGACGGGCCTCGGATGGCTTATGGCATCCATGTCCAGCTCTATCAATATGATGCTCGTCACCTACGGCATAGTCGGCGGAATTGGCGTCGGGATCGCATACGGTGTTCCCATTGCCGTCTCCGGCAGATGGTTCCCCGACAAGCGTGGGCTTGCGGTGGGGCTTACCGTGCTGGGCTTCGGATTTTCGGCATTCTTCACCGCAAACATAGCAAACATCCTCATCGCGTCAAGCGGTGTTATGCAGACCTTCCGCATCTTCGGGATAGCCTTCATCATAATCATGGTGATTCTGGCCACGCCTATGGTCTTCCCGCCATCTGGTTGGAAGCCTGAAGGCTGGACGCCGCCCGCACCGAAGGCTGGAGTTGCGAAGAAGTGCGAGCTGATCCGGCAGGAGATGCTCAAGACGAAGACCTTCATCGGCCTTTGGCTCTGCTACTTCGTAGGGTGTCTTGCGGGCCTCATGGCCATCTCGATCTCTGCAGATGTAGCAGGAGAGGTGGGGACTGAAGCCGTGGCGGCCCTGCTATTGGGATTCTCTCCGGTCGGGTTCTTCGCCATATTCAACGGCGGTGGAAGGCCTGTATTCGGCACCCTCACCGACAAGCTGACCCCGAGAAACGCGGCGATCCTCTCATTCGTGCTGATCATCATCGCTTCGCTGATGATATCCCAGATCCAGACCGCACCGATATACATCATATCCTTCGCCATCCTCTGGGGATGCCTGGGCGGCTGGCTTGCGATCGCTCCGACGGCTACGGCGTCCTTCTTCGGGACGGGCGACTACCCGCGGTGTTATGGAGTGGTCTTCATGGCCTACGGTGCCGGGGCCATAGTGGGCCCGTTGATGGCTGGATGGATCAAAGATGCAACTGGCAGCTTCATAGGAGTCTTCCCGTATGTCATTGCCTTAGCCGTTGCGGGAATCATAATAGCCTTCCTCCTGATGAAGCCCCCCGTAGTGAAGGAATGAGCGCCTTGATCAAAGGTACCGGAGGTGATAGATACAGGCCGATGGCTGGAGCCTCGGGGAGGGATGCGGCGGACGGCGCCGCCCTCCCCCCGGCTCTTCCATGCCGAGCCCTGATCCGGTTCTTTTGATCTCGTTTTCTCTTGTTTTTCCGAGGCCCGCCTGTCGGCGGCCCGTCTCTTCTCTTTTCTGGCCCTCGCCAAAGATATTAAATGAGACCAGAACATCTCACCTCTTCATGTTCAAGCTTGGAGAGTACGATGAGTTCGAGGCGGCGGAGATCGCTGACTACCTCAAAGAAGCCGGCGTAAAGGTCGATCTGAAGCCCTCGATCTCAGCCTCCATGGAGAGCGCCGTCTACTTGGAGGGGAGGTCGAGCGAGCTGAGGGAGCGGGTGGAGGATTTCGAGGTTTACGATCTGCGTATCGGAGCTCTCAGGGCGGCCCTCGCAGAGGGCGCTGATGCCGAGGACTTCACAGATCGATACCTATCGACCCTCGACCCGTCCTGGAAGGAGAAGAAGGAGGAGACGGCCGGGTTTCTGAAGGACGGCTCGGACGAGGTGGGCGGCTCGCCTGAGGAGGCGATGGAACGGGTGGCCGACCTCTTGGAGACGCTCGAAGCCCTCCAGTTCCTGGACTCCGCCCTCGAGCTGAACGAGATCGACGTGGAGGGAGACCCTCGGGGCGAGCTGGGGGACGACCCCCTCCTCAGGATCCCCGTGGACCCCGATGACTGCGACCCCGACGAGGAGCTTTTGAGGTCCGTCCTGGCGGTCCACCTCGATAAGGAGGTCGAAGTCCGGCTGGACGAGATGACGGCGCCCCTGGCGAGGAACCTCGACGACGAGTTTCTGGACGAGTACCCCGAAGAGTACTACATGGTCACTTCCATAGGCATGACCATCGAGCGGCTCCTCGGTCCGCCAGGAGACTCGAATAAGATCGACCTCGACGAGTTCAGGGAGCTCCTCGTCTTCGAAGAGGATATGGAGGATTTCGTCATGACGGTGGACGGGACGGCCGTGGCCGAAGATATCGCCCGGACGCTGAAGAAGGAAGGGGTGATAAAGATCAAGGGCGACAAGATCGCGTGGAAGAGGTGATGACCTCAGAGAAGGGCGGCGATCCCGTCCCCAGAAAGTCCCACCGCCCCGAAGAGAGGCTGGCCGAGGCGAAGAGGCTCTGCTTCATCCACTGCGCCGAAAGTTGCGTCGACCAGAAACGGAAGGGGCTCCATCTGGCGCTTCTGGAGATGAGGCCCCACTGGTCGGTTCTGAACCGCGAAGAGCAGTACAGGACCATCGACCGGGGCGAGGCCGAGCCCTTCGATATCGCCCTGCCCCTCCCCGCCAAAGATCGGAGAGACCCCGGGGGCACCTCTTGGGGCGTCGACCTCTTCTGGGAGAGGTTCCGATGCACCAAATGCGGCAGGTGCTGCTACACCCCCGGGGCGGGCCTCTACCTCGACGAAGGGGACATGGAGCGGATCTGCCGCCACCTCGGCTGGTCGAAAAAGAGGCTCCTCGGCCTCTGCCGATATGACAGCACCGCCAGGGTCTGGGCCCTGAAGCAGCCCTGTCCCTTCTACGCCTCCGAAAAAGGTTGCACCATCTATCCGGCAAGGCCCCTCACCTGCACCCGCTACC
>CAZHAO010000099.1:0-7108 GCA_964530375.1 uncultured Methanotrichaceae archaeon | reverse complement strand
AAGATGCTTCAGCGTCATAAAGACCGTGTTCAAGGCGGGTCATGTCAGGGTTACAACTGTAGAAAAAGCATCGGTAAAAGTGATGTTCAGTGCCATAGGGTATAATTTGTATAATCTGTATGGGCTCGTCAACAAAGAGATGGGATAGCGGTAGCTATCGAGGAAATCGGGAAATGGAGAAGGTAGGAAGGTGGAAACAGCTCAAAATTGGTCATTACAAGAAAAACAAGCTGGTTATAGATCGTTCTAATCGAAAACGTTAAGGTAAAACCTCTCAGAGAACGCTGATCTGCGGATAATCGAAGTCCTCTTTGTATACTCGTACGTGTTTAGCTCCCCCAGAATCGACTGCATGATGTTGGTTTTGGTCACTGAATTCACGCCGACAAACAAGTTGTGAAAAGTAGAAAAACAACAGCTATCGCCGCAGTTACTAGAGATTAACTCACCGGAACTGGCCACGTGAGAGACCAAGAAATGGCTTTGCCGATGCTGATTGAGATGAGCTAAACACATACGTATACTCAACACACCCCTCTCCAAAATGTAATTTTTGAAAACGAGGTTGAAAGGGAAGATGGAAAGGGGAGAAAAGGCGGATCAAGGGGTGGGATAGCTCTCCAGCTCCTTCAGAGCCTCCAGCACCCCCTGAACCGACATCTCCATGAACCTCCTCCCCTTCTCCTTGGAGGCCTTGGAGGGGTCGCCCATGATCCCGTTTCCCATCAGATGCCTCACATCCTTCATGATCAGGTACCTCGGCCTCGGAGGAAAGTGCTTTTCGGGAAGGCCTTTGACCAGGTCCTCCCGGATGACCAGCATCCTCGAGGTCTCGATCTCTCCGGCGTGGCCGTCTCCGGGGGTCTCGACTTCCCTCGAATCGATCAGGTCGAAGTCGGAGACGAGGCTCACCCGGATATCCCTTGATGCGACGGCCTTCTCAGCGGCCTCCTTGAGGGCTGCGAGGTGCTGGCCGCCGGCGTGGCCGGTGAGGATGAGGACCCTCTCGAAACCGGAGTCGCGAAAGGCGATGAGGAGGTCGAGGACGAGGGCCCTGAGGGCCTCGGGGCTGACAGAGATCGTCCCCGGAAAGCCCCGGGTCGACCTGCAGACCCCGTAGTGGACCGGTGGCGCGACGAAGACCGGCCTTCTTCTCGCCACCTCTTTTGCCACCTCCAGGGCCTGGATCGTATCGGTGAAGGTGGGGAGGTGGGGGCCGTGCTCCTCGGTCGCCCCCACCGGCAGGATAACAGTCCTGGTCTTCTCAAGCCCCGCCTCGATCTCCGTCCAGGTCATCTCCGCAAGGAGCATCATATGGCGATCGAACTCCCGGCGATGACGGCACCTTCGGGAACCCGAACGTCGTACGAGACGCTCCCCACCCTCAGAGCGTAGGGGCCTAGGGGTCCAGTGTCGAAGTTGGTGCTCCAAGGGGCGGGACCTTCAGTGGAGTAAGGCACGATGAGGGAGAACCCGCCATCGGAATCCGCGACGGTGGACTGCCTGTATTCGAAGGTTCTCCCCTGGTTGGTCGATATCGGAACGGTGATGACGACCTCGGTGCCCGGAGAGGCCGTGCCCCTGATCGTGGCTCCTGGAACGTGCTCGAAGATCTTGACGTACTTCTGGCCGGTGGAGGTGACAGAGCTCGCGGACTCGTGGACGAGCCGATAATGGCCCAAGGCCTCCAGGGGAACCGAGGTCATGATCGGGCTCTGAGATACGATCAACGCCGCCGCATAGCCTTGTTCCATGCTCTCGTTCACGCAGTCGAGGAGCTCCTGGTAGTCGCTGGATCGCTTCTGAGGCTCGATCGAGACGCCGCCCTGACTGTCTTGGCGGAGGGCCACAGTCCAGGCCTCCTGAACCTCGGCCTCGCTCCCGTCGAAGAATTGGAGCCTTGCCACCATCGTCCTGAAGTAGGGCGCAGTGTAGAGAGTGATCGGCTGGCCGTCCTGCCAGTAGTTGAACTGGTACTCGCCGGGATATATGTTGCTCCAGGCGGCGATGGCGTGGAACTTGCCCATGGCCATCTCGACATCGGTGATGACGTACCTGCTGTTGGAGTAAGGAGATCTCTTCTCATCGAGGCCCGCCAGGACCGCCTCAGCCTCCGACTCGTTCTGGGCGAGGAAGAAGGGGGACGATCCAGGAATGCCGGCCTCTCTGCTGCCTATCCCCTGCTGGAAGGGGTTGGCGTTCGAGATCCTGTGACCGATAGTCTCGATCCAGTGGCCGTAGTCCCACCAGGACATGACACCATAGGCTGAATCGGGGTAAAGGAACTTCTCGCCCGCGGGAGGCCTCTCGTAGATGGTGTAAATGTCCATTCCCGGGTCGGGGGTGTTATCCTCTAGCCACGCCACGGAGTCGTACCAATCAGACCCTATCGGGCCAACGTGGTTCTCCGAGTGGAAGCTTCCTATCGGAACGCCTTCAACCGTCCCAAACATAGCCGGGTAGACGAAGAGGAGGGTGAGGACTACGACGGCGACGACGTTGGTGAGGAGAAGGTTCTGGTCCGGGGTCTCTTTGGAAGATCCCCGGCTCATCTTGATGACGACGTCCTCGGCCTCCAGGAACCGGGTCTTATCCAGAAGAACCGATCCCAGGTAGCCTGTGAGGAAGGCAACGTTGACGGCATAGTAATAAGCGAACCTGTTCTGGGCGATGGTGAGGACGATCATCGTAAGAGTCCAGAGAACGACGAGCAACTCCGCCTTTCGGCCGGGATCTCGACGATACCGCTGGATCAGGAGAGGCAGGGCCAGAAGGGTCAGCCAGAAGGGCGAAAGAAGGGGCACAAGGCCGGGGAAGTTCCTCTGGATGCCGTACCTCTCCAGGATCGGGGAGACCTCCGATATCGTCGACGCCCCGCCGGTCGGAGTCTGGAATACGTTCAATCCGCTGATCAGAGTTCCCGTGAAGGATGGAACCGCCACCGCCAGCACCACAAAAACGATGGCTATCGACCCGAATATCGCCAGGGGGAAGATGCTCCTCTCCATCTTTCGCAAAACGAGCTGCTTCGAGACGAAGGTGAGGAAGAGCAGATAGAAGATCCCCAGGAGAAGGATCGCAGGCTGGAAGAGCGAGTAGTATACGGCGCCGAAGCCGTTCCTGGAATCGACGAAGGGGAGGACCAAAAGGAGAGCGACCAGCAAAGAGATGGCGCCCACGATCCCCAGATACTCAACGTTCCTTCCTCTCAGGTGGTCGACTATGCTCTGGATGGTGGCGAAGACCAGAATTATCTCCACGAAGAGGTGGCCTGCCGCCCAGGCATCTATGTAGAGTCCGAGGAATAGGCCGGCAGAGAGGGCATAGACCAGCGGCCTCTTCAAGGCTCCGAGATCGCCGCCGCGAAGAGAGGAGAAAGTGAGCTTCCCAGCACCATCCCGGACCGCGAGTATGAAGAATAGCATCGCCGTGGTGCTGAGGAGGACTTCTGCGACGTGGTGGTCGGTGAAGCCTATGACCGATCGAGACAGGAACTGTCCGGGCAGAACGGCGATCATGACAGCGCCCAAAAAGCCCGCCGTCCTTCCTCCGAGTTCTCGCCCTATGAAATAGACGGGAAATACGAGAAGGGCTCCGAGGACGGCCGGGAATATCGCCCCCACCACATCGACGGTGTGCATGCTGGGGCTTCCAAGGCCCGCTATGTAAGAGAGGACGGCGATCGCCCAGCTGTTGAAGGGGCCGAAATGGATGGGTGCACCCTCCGGGAAGAAGGTGAGCGGATCGAACCATGGTCGCTGGAGGTTGAGGACTGTGCTCTTGGCCAGCATCATGTGGTACCAGGGATCGTTGCCGTCGAAGAATACGTAATCTCCGACGAGGATTCGGGACATGGGTCTGTAGACCCTCAGGTAGAGCGAGAAGAGGAAGACAAAAACCAGGCCCGCGTAGACGTAAAGATCGGGGATCTGTTCCATCGCCCGTTTCTTCGCCGCGGGCAGATCTTTCTTCTCTGCGCTCTTCTTTTTCTCCTTCACCGGTTTCTTGGTCATCGTTCCGGAAGGAACTTGTTCCATCCAGATAAACATTTTGAAGCAGGGTCAAAGCTTAAAACCTTTGGGGAGCTAATTGGGTATAAGGAGGGATTCGATGAAGAAGATTACAGAAATAAAGGGACTTGGCGGAATGCTGAACGGATTTCGAGATCTGGTGAAGGATGACAAAAGCATCACCTTCGTCGGGACTCCCGGGTTCTGCACTCCTTTCGCCGAGTTTCTTGCCTTTCCCATCAGGGATAAGAAGCTCGCCTTCGTCCCAAACTTGAAGATCGAGAAGACGAGAAAGATGGTGGCTACAGAGTACGGAATGGAGCTGGGCGATGCCGCCAGCCCCCACTCGGACGTGGTGGTGATCCTGGGAGGCATGGCGATGCCGAAGATCGGGGTTACCATCGATGAGATGGCTGACCTTCTGGGGAAGATCGAGCACAAGAAGCTCATTGGGGTCTGTTTCATGGGGATCCTCGAGCAGGCGGGATGGTGTGGGACTAAAGCCTTTAACTTCGATTACGTGATGAACACCACCCTCATGGGCGACATATCCGGAGAGTAATCCCTGATCAAGGCCGAGAAATATCGATTTAAATAAAAGCGAGTCCAAGGTTCTGAACGAAAGCAAAATTGGTTTCTGGTGGGCCCGACGCGATTCGAACGCGTGACCTCACGGTTATCAGCCGTGCGCTCCAACCATGCTAAGCTACGGGCCCGGCAGCTTTTCTGATTGAGCCTCCCCTTAATAACAGTTTCCCTAGACCGGCTCGGGCATCGAGGCATGATAATGCCGCCCCATGCTCATATTGAAATCGACGGAAGTTTGAACCTAAAGAAAAGGCTCGCTGCCGCCTCAGATTCCCAGCCCTCATTTTCGCTCGCCTCAGCCGGACGGGAACGCCGCCGTAACGACCTTCTGATCCCACCGCCTCTCAGAATTCGGCCCTTTCGACAGGCTTAAATCTTCAAGGGGCGAGGATCTCGAGGTGATATCGGGATGGCCGACGCTGAAATTAAGAACAAAGAAGAGCTTTCGGGGCTCTACGACCTGGCGATCCCCATCGGGATGCCTCTTAGCGTAATCCAGGACCTGGTGAACAACTTCGAGCTGGAGCCTTTGAGGCGGAACGCCAAGGTCGGCCTTATAGACGGCGATACCGAAGAGAGGGAGATTCTGGTCCTCCGGGGCGATCTGGAGACGGTCAAGGCCGCAGAGAAGTACATGTTCGAGGCCCTCGACCAGCGTGTGGCGAGATGGGATCAGAACGAGCGCTCTGATCGCTACAGGGAGATGTACGACAAGAACGCCGACAAGAGACGGAAGATGACGAGAGAGAGGATCGCCGAGAGGAAGAACGAGCCGATCGATCTCGTCTGAATCAAAATTGATCGAGAAAAACCCATTTCGTCCTCCTTTCAGAGAACGCCCATCATCTTGTGGGCCTGGGGTATGACCACCACCTCTCCCAGATGCTCTGATGCGGCCTCGTGGAGGAGGATCAGCTTTTCCGGAGCAGGCTTGCCACCTCCTGAAGCTGGCTGGAGCACCAGCGTCATCTCCAGCCCTTCAAGGCGGGGGCAGAGGCTTTCTATCTCTTCCGTCGACGTCGAGTCCAGGATCACCACCTTGGCGATGGTGGCAACCCCAGCCCTGGATGAGCCCTCGATGCAGGCGATCTCGTTTTCAACGAGACGGCTCCACTTGCTGGGCGGGCAGGCTCTGTGGCTTGGGAGCTTGATGTCGACGGCTGCAAAGTCTATCCAGTCGATCAGCCTCGAGAAACGACTTCGGGAAAAGCCGTTAGTCTCGAAGTATACGGGCAGGTTCTCGGCGGAGCAGCTCATGGCCAGTGCCCGGGCGAACTCGGGCTGGCAGAGGGGCTCTCCCCCGGTTATCGAGACGCTGGTGGTGCCGGTCGTCCAGAGGGCGAGGACCTGCTCCATCGTCCAGCTCAAGTATACAGGGTTTTCAGCCTGCCGAAAAAGGCCCGGGGCCGAAAGGTCTTCCACCCCGCAAAATTTGACGTCCCGACGAAACTTCGGCGAATCACAGTAAGAGCAGCTCAGGTTGCAGCCTGCGGTCCTGACGAATACCTGTCTTCTTCCGATCAGGGGGCCCTCACCCTGAAACGAAGAGAAGATCTCGCCCAGGAAGCCGATCTCATCGATACTCTGTGGGGTCAACCACGCCCGCCTCCAAAAAGCCGTGCCTTCGGTGCTGACAGGATTCGCACTCTCCGCAGTGAACCTCGCCGTCCAGGTAGCAGGACCAGGTCAGCTCCATGGGTGCACAGAGCTCCGACCCAAGCCTCACTATATCGGGCTTGAGAAGATGGACGAGGGGCGCCTCGATCCTTGGCGGCCTGCTGAAGGAGGCGACCGACTTCTCCAGGAGAGAGTTGAACCTTTCCACGAAATCTGGCCTATTGTCCGGGTAGGACTTCCCCTCCTCGGCGTTGAAGCCGACGTAAATCCGCTCCGCACCGATCGCCTCGGCATAGGCCGCGGCCATAGAGCCGAAGACGAGGTTTCGGCAAAAGACCCAGGTGGAAGGAGTGGCCTTGGGGCTATCGATGTCCACATCGTCGCCCGACGGGATGGGGGCCTCGGCCGTCGTCAGGGGGGCCATGTTCTGGAATATGTCCGTCCTGACGAACCTCATCTCGGATGAGCCGAGGGCTTTTCCGATCTTCTCGATCGCCCTTTTTTCCCTATTCTCGGCCTTCTGGCCGTAGAGGATGTGGATTATGTCGATCTCGAAGCCGTCATGTTTTGCTTTAGCCGCCGCCACCGTCGAGTCGAGGCCTCCGGAGCATAGGCATACCGCCTTCGGCCTCATTCGACCATCACCCACTTATTCTTCCCCTCCCAGAGCTTCACCGAGACGAGGACGGCGGGGGTCTCCAGGAGTTTTCTTTCAAGGCCCGACTTTATGTGCTCTGCGATCCTCTCCGCCGTGGGGTTTGGAAGGATCTCGTTCAAGTCGCTGTGGTCCAGCTCTTCTAAAATGGATTTCAGGATCCGCTTCAGGTCGTAAAAGTCCATCAGAAAGCCGCTTTCATCGTCCACAGGACCCTCCAATAACACCTCCACGTCGT
>CAZHAO010000098.1:0-7148 GCA_964530375.1 uncultured Methanotrichaceae archaeon | reverse complement strand
TTCTTGCACCGTAGAGGAGCTGGGTCCAGATGTCCTGCCGGGCGTCGTTGGTGCCGAGCCAGTGACCCTCCGAGGGGCGGCTGAAGGCGGGAGCGTCGGTCTTCTCCCGGGGCGAGTAGGGCGAGAGGATCGGGGCGAAGACCGCGAGGGCGACCATGAGGCCGATCAATAATAGGCCCGCCTTCCCCATGTTGCTCTCGGCCACCTCGTGCCAGACGTTAACGTGCATGGCTCACCCTCGGATCGAGCTTGAAATAGAGGAGGTCCACCAGGAGGTTCGCCAATAGGACCGCCACCGTCACCATCAGAAGTATCCCCTGGATCAGAGGGTAATCCCGAGTGAGGAGGGCGTTATAGAGGAGCCATCCGACCCCCGGATAGGAGAAGACGATCTCGACGAATAGAGCCCCTGTGATCACGTGGGGTATCATGAGCCCCGTCGCCGTCACCACCGGAAGAAGGGAGTTTCGGCCGGCGTGCCTGTACTTGATCTGCCCCTCGGAGCAGCCTTTGGCTCGAGCCGTCAGGATGAAGTTCTCCTTCAGGGTGGTGATCATGGTATTTCTGGTGAGGAGGTAGGCTGAGGTGACCCTCACCAGGACGAGGGCCGTCAGGGGCGCCAGCAGGTGGTGGAGGATGTCCAGGGCGAGGGGGAGACCCTCAAGGCCGCTGTAGGGGGTGAGAGCCCCGGATAGGGGGACGATTCCGAAGACCACCCCGAAGACCAGGAGGAGGACGATCCCCATGAAGAAGTCGGGAAACCCATTGAGAAACATCAGCCCCGCCAGAAGCGTCCTGTCGAGTTGGCGTCCCCGGCGGTACCCGGACTCGATCCCCAGGATCATGCCCGCCAATGTGGATATCACCAGGGCCATCCCCGTCAATAGAAGGGTCCAGGGGAGAAAGTCGAGGATCACCGCCAGAACCTCCTGGTTGTAGTAGTAAGAGTGGCCCAGGTCGCCGCCTGCGAGGGCGAGGATGTAGGCGACAAACTGCTGGCCCATGGACTGGTCGAGGGCGAACCTCTCGACCAGCTCCGCCTTGAGCTGGGGGGTCATGGCGAGGAGAGCCTCCTCGCCGTAGATCGCCTGGAAGGGGTCTCCGGGCATCATCCTCGGAAGGACGAAGTTGAGGGTGAGGATGATGGCGAATGCGATGAGGCGGTTGGAGAAGAAGGCCCCTCGCCTGAGGAGGGCCGACGCTTTCGCCGTCGCCCTTTTATAGTCCCATCCCACCTTCGGGCTTTCGAGGTGGCGCATCTCTAGTTCCTGCATCGAGCTGTCCGTTCCAGGCCATCTTCTTCCGGCCATCTTAATAAATTCCGTTGATTATTGTGCTTAATTTCTCAAGGTCTTATCTAATCAGGTCATTATTTATGAAACTTTCCCGAATCGTATGCTTATAGCTACATCAAACTGATGTTCTATAACACGAAATCCGTTTCAGATTAACGATTAAGCTCGTCGATAAGGGAGAAAAAGGGGTGATTCGAAGATCCTTCGCATTCAGAATGGCAAAATTAGGATGATTCTTCATTCCCGCCTCCCCTGCGGGACCTCCGCCAGCTTGGAAAGACATCCAGCAGCGGGGCACCACTCCGGCCACGGCTCGCCCCCGACGGTCCTGGGCGAGAGGAGAGGGAAAGCTCTGCATACGATGGGCCTTGCAGGATGTATTTTGCAGAGGCCGGTGGCCTCGTCGAAGAAGATGCAGGGTGAGGCCCTCTTCATCGCCCAGGCCCCCTGACCGTCCACCTCGACCCGGGCCGCGTACTTTTGGATCGTCTTTCTTATGCCGATCCCCAGGCGGGCCGAGAGCCTCTCGACGTCCTGAGGCTCCAGGCTTATGGGGCTGGAGATGGTGCAGCACCTCCCGCACCTCTCGCATCCAAGCTCCGATTGGATCTTGTAGAGACGAGACCCATAATCGGGGTCCGAAATCGCTGGATCGAAGCCGACCCCGCCCATCAGCCGGATCGCCTCCATCACCCGTTTGTGAACAAGAGGCGAGTTGAAGGCCGCCGGGAGCCAGGTGGGCAGATGGTGAGATCTCTGGACGTAGGAGACGGGCAGGTCCAGAAAGAGGCCGTCGAGATGGTAGACGGCCCTGGAGATCGGAGACCAGAATATTCGCCCCTCGACAACGAGGGCGATCAGCGCCTCTCCCGCCTCCCGCGATAGGCCCGGAGCCACCACCAGGTTCTCAGCGCAGGTGATCGCTCCCTCCTGGTCCTCGCCAAAGGCTCTGGCGATCCGGACGGAGGTCACGTGCCTCTCGGAATGGATGAACCTCTCCATCTTTCGCTTCAAATCTTCGCCCGTCATCCCGGTCAGCCCTTGGGTGAGAGGGTCTCCCCTAAGTAGCTGTCCCCTGGTGATGCGATTAGGGAATGGGCGACGATGCCCCGGAGATCGGGGCACCTTTTTCAAATCTCTTTTCAGCCCGCTTTGGCCTTCTTTCATCCCGCCCGGAGGAACGCCATCTTGTTCAGGGGTATCGGAACCCCGATGGCGATCCCGCCCTTCGTACAGATGAGGTCCAATTCGCCGTTGTGGGCCCAGTACAAGTTGGGGTAGTAGAGGGTGATGGCCGGAAGGTCTTCGGCGTAGAGCTCCTGGGCCTCGAAGATCATATCGGCCCGATCGTCCTCGTCGGTCACCCTCTGCTGCTCTTCGAGGAGGTCGGCGAGGTCGCCGTCCTCGTGGTAACGCACGCTGTTGAGGGTCTCGTCCAGGGTCATACTCCTCAGATAGTCGGGGTCTGCGCCCAGGCCGCCGTGACCCAGGAGGGCGAGGTCGAACTCCCACGCCATCACCCTGGTGTCGAGGGTGGCGCCGTCCAGGGACCTGAGGGTGACGTCGAGGCCCGCGTCCTCCAGCTGCTCTTCGACCAGCTCCGCCACCCGAGAGCCGGGCCAGCCGACGGTCCCGCGCTCGGCCACCAGGATCTCCACCTCTTCGCCGGCAAGTCCGAGGTCAGAGATCATCTCCCGGGCCAGGTCGGGATCGTACTCGTACTCTTCTACGTCGGGGTTGTACCAATCGCTGTCGGGAGGAACCAGTCCGGGGCTGCCCACCAGGGCCTGGCCGCGCTGGGTCACGTCCACCAGGGCCTCGCGGTCGATGGCATAGGCGAGGGCCCGCCTGAACTCGGGGTCGGAGAAGGGCTCCTTCTGGTGGTTTATCATCAATTTTGCGTTCCAGTCGTGAGCGCCCTCGATGACCTCAAGCCCAGCGTCCTCCAGCTGGGAGGTCGCCTCGGGCGGCACTGAGGCCGCGTCCACCGACCCCTGCCTCAGTCCGGCGGGGGCGGTCTGGTCAGACATCTTGACGAAGACGATCCTTCCGACCTTAGGCGCTCCGCGATAGTAGCCGTCGAAGGCCTCGTAGAGGTAGGTCCCCTGGGCCTTGTTGTAGTCGGAGAGCCTGAAGGGGCCGGTCCCCACCAGGGCCTCTTCCTCCCTGAAGTTCGCCGGGTCGGAGACGGAGTCCCAGACGTGCTCGGGGAGGATCGGCAGGGTGCAGGCGACCAGGTCCATGAAGGGGGCGTAGGGCTCGGAGAGATAGAGCTTAACGACGTAGTCACCGTCGGCCTCAGCCCGATCGATTATCGAGGAGTCTACCCACTGGTAGGGATAATCTTTGATGTACTCGACGGTGAAGACGACGTCATCGGCGGTGAACTTTTCGCCGTCGTGCCAGGTGACGTCGTCTCTAAGGTCGAAGTAGTAGGCGTTCTCGTCCTCGACGAACTCCCAGTCCTCAGCCAGGGCTGGAAGGTAGCCCTCGTCGTCCTTCCAGACGAGGGTGTCGAAGACGAAGCTCATCCGGACGTATCCGGGCCCCCGGGAGTAGTGGGCGTAAGGCGAGGGGAAGCCCCAGTCTCCCGTGGCATCGGCGATGGTGTACTCCGCCACCTCGTAGTCGGCGGCTCCTGCCGTCTCAACAACCATCAGCACTAGAAACGTCAAAGCCAGCCCAAAGATGAAGGATTTTAGCACTTTGAAACACCTCTTTTGGAATCGTCAGATCTCTTGTTATGATGATGAGCTCTATGGAGCTTATTTATGAACTTGTTCATTTAAACTATGTCCGAAACAGAGTTGAGACCGGCTTCGTCGAAGGTCTTGGAGGGAGACCGGGATCGTTAAAGCGCCCCTGAGCCGTCCTACAAAGCAAGAGGTCTAAGGCGGCGAAACCGCATCATCGCCCTCGACCGGAACGTTCACGGGACGTACCGTTATCGATCGCCTCGGAGGCGATAGATCGAGGCTCGCAGCGAGGAGCTGCATGATCGCCATCTCGAAGTCGCAACATTAAATGGTGAAGAGCCGGATATTTTAACCTCTGAACTCCATCTCTTCTGATATCCATTCCCCTGGGATATCGCCCGCCGCAAAGTTAGGAGCCAAACAGAAGATGGGACAGCGCGGATTTGAACCGCAGTCCAAGCGTCCCAAACGCTCGAGGATCGACCAGGCTACCCTACTGTCCCGCTCGGTGGGCCTTGACGCCTTGATGGTATTTAACTCTTCTTCAGATCCTGATGCCGTGAAGCCTAGCGGGCTTCGGCCCCCTCGATCCTCCTCATCAGATGGACCGTAGAGAAGCCCCCCAGAAGGGCGAGAAACCAGAGCTGGACGAGGCGGATGAGGATGGTGACGGCGGCGGCATCGTAGATCGAGACCCCCACGGCGAAGAAGAGGGCGGTCATCAGGATCTCCACCAGCCCCACCCCGCCGGGAAGGCCCAGGGGCAGGGTCTGAAAGACGACGATCACCGAGTAGACGGCGAAGATGGCGATGGGGGAGACCTCGACCCCAATAGATCGGAAGGAGGCGAAGGCCACCGCCTCAAGACAGAGCCAGCCGGCGAAGGCCCAGGCGAGGCTTTCGAGGAGGGCTCGATTTTTATTTCTCAGATGGAGCATTTTCGTCATGAAGCCGGAGACTGCGCCTGAGCAGACCTCGCGGTCCAGCTCCCGATGAAATATCCTCTCCAGGGGTCTGATGACGAGGTTCACCATCCTCTGGAGCCACCGCTCTTCAAAGCAGATCCCGACGAAGGCGAAGCCCGCCGAGACGGCGAGGACCGTCATGGCAAAACAGGTGGTGAGAGCCCAGCCCGGAACCTGGTATCGGAATATCAGGTAGGCGAGGCCCAAGACCATGCCGAGGACGAAGGGGGCGGCGGTGATGATCCTGCTGGCGGCGACGGAGGCGAAGCTGGCGTCGAACCGGGAGGAGCCCTCGACCTTGCCCAGAAAGTAGATCCGAGCCGTCTCTCCCGATAAGCCCCCCGAGGGGAGGAGGTTGTTCATGAAGATGCTGGAGAGGCAGATGAGGAAGAGGTCTCCCAAGGAGGAAGAAAAGTCCAGCTCTTCAGCCACCCGCCTCCAGGAGAGGGCGTTGAAGGCCACCATCATGAGGGAGAAGACGAGGGCCGCTGAGAAGAGGGTCAGGTTCACGTCGTCGAGGCTCTCGGCCACCTCGCCGAGGCCGAGATGTCGGAGGTAGGCGAGATAGATCCCGAGCCCCAGGAGGACGAGGGCCGTGGACTTGCTGACCTGGACCTTGGGAAGGGATATCTCGCGGTTCACGCATCGCTTGATGGCGCATCCCGTTAAAAGAGTTGCCATGGCGACCTCAGTTCTGGGACCATCCTGATCCGGAAACGTCTCTGCCCCTCTTGCGCCGTCCCTCGAAAGCTATTTAAGACGGGTCCAGGTAGTTACGGGCTTATGGGAAAGACAGGAAGCGTTGAATGGACCAAGATTAAGGGAAGAAAGGGACAGATCCGACAGGTGCCCAACTCCGAGGCATCTCACAAGAACCCGGGCCCCCTCCAGAAGTACACCTCCTCCGGCGCCAGGAGAAGGAAGATAGCGCGGTCCGCAAAGGCCATAGCGGCTCGGTCCTAGAGCTAGAGGCGGGTCCAGGCAAAGGCCGGTATGACCTCTTTCGACTCGGTCCTGGTCAGGTACGGCGAGATCGCCCTCAAGGACCCCTGGACCAGGAAGAGCTGGGAGAGAACCCTCGCCTCCAACATCGTCTTCAACCTGAAGGAGGCGGGGATAGATCATCTCCTGTCCCTGGAGAGGGGCAGGATCTTCGTTTCTACTTCTGACCCTCGGGCCCCGAGGGTCATAGCTGACGTTTTTGGGGTCGTCTCGACGAGCCCCGTCTGGACATGCGAACCGGACGTCGAGGCGATTGAAAAGGTCGCCTCAGAGATCGCGGCCCATCGGAGCCCACAATCCTTCGCCATCAGGTCCCGGCGGGGCGGAGGCGAGATATCGAGCTCCGAGATCGCCGTCGAGGTGGGCAGAGCCGTCCGGGAGAGGACGGGGGCAAAAGTCGACCTGACGAACCCGGAGCTGGAGATCTTCGTCGAGGCGAGAGAAGACAAGGTTCTGGTATTCACCGACGTCGTCGGAGGGGTCGGCGGCCTCCCCCTGGGCACCCAGCCGAGGATGCTCGCCCTCATCTCTGGGGGGATCGATTCGCCCGTCGCCGCCTGGATGATGATGCGGCGGGGCTGTCCCGTCTCCCTCCTCTATTTTGACCCGCGCCCTTACGTCGATGCCCTCTCTCAGGCGAAAAAGTCGGCGGAGATCCTGAGGCGCTGGACCTCCGGAAGGAAGATAAACTTCATCCGGGTTCCGATAGGCGAGGGGTTGGCGAAGATAGCGTCGGCCCAGCCCCGGGCAACATGCCTCCTCTGCCGGCGGCTGATGTACAGGATCGCCCGGAAGGTGATGGAAGAGGAGGAGGCCTACGGCGTCGTCACCGGCTACTCCCTGGGGCAGGTCGCCTCCCAGACCCCGGCGAACATCATGGCCGAGGAGTCGGGGATTGACCTTCCGGTGTACCATCCCCTCATCGCCATGGACAAGTCGGAGATCACCGACCTCGCCCGAAAGATCGGGACATATCGAGCGACGGCGGACGCAGGCTCATGCGCCGCTGCGCCGAAGAAGCCGATGACCCGGGCGCGGGCCGAGGAGATCCGGGCGATGGAGGAGGAGCTGGATCTAGCGGAGATCGCGAGGGAGCTCTTCGAGAAGAGGGAGAGGACGAGGATCTGATTGCCAGAAACCTAAGCTCCCCATGATTTAGGCATATCAAGAACATTTTCGCTATCATCTGC
>CAZHAO010000097.1:0-7179 GCA_964530375.1 uncultured Methanotrichaceae archaeon | reverse complement strand
TGAAACCTAACAGTTTTGCTAGATACTGGCAAAATAGCCTGATGGCACAGAAGAAGATCATTTTCTCTTTTCATCCGAACTTATGATTATATATCTTTATGATGTCGCATCAATTCACCTGATTTTTGTCATATCACGGCTCCTTAAGTGGATTCTTCTGCTTAGGGTGCTCCAACTCTAGATATATCATGGAGATTTAAATAGGTACGTGAGGGGTGAGCCTCAGGACGAAGAGCTCCTCGAAGAAGTGCTTCTCCCTCGCCACCACCTCGATTGAGAGCCCTTCCTTTCGCGCCTTCGCCATCACCTCGGACGGCCCGCTGAGGCTTGAGATGAGGAGGAGGGCGCGCCCCTTCTCGGGATCGAGGTGGTCTTTCAGCATCTCCAGGAAGCGGTTTATGGTATCTCGGCCCGTCTCTCCGCCGTCGAAGGCGAAGTTGAGCCAGCCCTTCAGGACCTCGTCCTCCGCGGTGGGGAGGTAGGGCGGGTTGAAGAGGACCAGATCGAAATTGGACCGGAGGCCGCAGAAGAGGTCTGCCCGGACGGCGTCGATCCCGGCCCGTCGAAGGGCCCTCACGGCGCTGGGGTTGACGTCGGTGGCGAGGAGATTTCTTGAGAGCTGTGCCAGCCCCTTTGATATCATCCCCCGACCGCACCCCATCTCGATGACGCGATCTTCGGGGCCCGCCTCTTCCAGGGCGGCCCTGAGGAGGAGGAGGGTGTCCTCGGCGGGCTCGTAAACGTCGTCCAACCCGGCGTCCTGCTTTGAACTCTTGCCGCCGGGCTGATGGCTCTGCCTTTCCTGGCCATCTTTTTCCGTCACGATCCCCCCTCTGTCTTGAGAAGCCAAAGATCCTCGCCCCCCGAGCCCAGCGATTCTGTCCATCCCGTCACCGCCCATCCGCCGTCCTTCGTCGGAACGATCGACCTTCCGAGGTCGAAGCCCGTCCCTCCGAAGGTCTTCTCCCAGACATTCTCTCCGTCGGTGTCGACCTTCAAGAGCCAGAGGTCCTGCTCGCCTCTCCCCTGAGACTCGGTATAGCCCGCGACTATGATGCCGCCCTCTCCCTCCAGGGCCGACCAGCCGCCATCGTCGCCGGTACCTCCAAAGGTCTTCTCCCAGATCCTCTCCCCCTCTGAATCGGTCTTCAAGATCATCAGGTCTCTTCCTCCCGACCCCTCCGATTTCGTGACCCCGATGATGACGTAACCCCCATCGGTCTTTAGGACGAAGTTGCCCATCTCGTCACCGTCTCTCCCGAAGGTCTTCTCCCAGATCCTCTCCCCCTCGGCGTCAGTCTTGGCGAGCCAGACGTCCTTTCCGCCCGCGCCGTAGGATTCGGTGACGCCGACGAGTAGGTAGCCGTCTTCCGTCTCCAAGATCGAGGTTATGCCGTCGTTCTTGGACCCGCCGACGGCCTCGTCCACCTCCAGGTTCCCGTCGGAGTCTGTCTTCAGGATCCAGCCGTCGGAGCCGCCGGACCCTCGGGATGTGGTGACCCCCGCCACGGCGTAGCCGCCGTCCTTCGTCTCCAGGACGGCGACGCCCCAGTCGTCGCCGGCCCCTCCAAAGGTCTTCTTCCACCTCTCGTAGCCGTCGGAGTAGGTCTTGACGAGCAAGAGGTCTTTTCCGCCGGAGCCCTCAGACTCGGTGACCCCCGCCACGGCGTAGCCGCCGTCCTTCGTCTCCAGGACGGCCCATCCCTCGTCGTCGGCGAGGCCGCCGAGGGTCCTCTCCCACGCCATCTCCCCATCGGAGTCGGTCTTGATGAGCCAGAGGTCTCCATCTCCCGCCCCCTTCGAGGAGGTGGTGCCCGCGACGACGAGGCCGGAGTCTTTCGTCTCCAGGAGGGCGAGGCCCCTCTCATCCCCGGCTCCGCCGAAGGACTTCTCCCACTCCAGGTCTGGAGCCTGACCGAGGGCGGGGTGGGCGAGGATCGCGAGGATCAAGGCCGCCCTGGTCAGAGACGCGGCCGAGACGGTTCTTTCGAGGTTCTTCTTCAGTTCTGCGATCTTCTTCATGACCCCTCCCCTAAAGGTATCGGTCGAAGGCCAAGAATATGATCAGGATCAGAACCGGTATCGCCCAGAGGATGGATCCGCCGTCCGGGTTTCTGCCGTCTCCGCCGACCTCCTCTTCGCCGCCGTTCCCCTTATCGCAGTTCGGTTCGGCTGGGGAGGGAAGGGGGGACCCCCCCTCGTCGACCGTCGAGGCCGCTATCTCTTCATCCTCGACCTTTATCCTCAGGCGGGAGGATTCCAGGGTGCAGGCGGTCCCGTCCTCGTCTCGGTAACAGACGCTGGTGGGCGGGATCTCGAAGCTGCCCGCCTCAATGCAGGATATGGTGTACTCCAAGCTGGCCGTCTCTCCCGGCAGGAGGAGGCGGGAGAACTCCGTCTCCCCGGAGACGAGGCGAGCCCAGGGGGGGATCGTCTCCTTCACCGAGGCCTTCGCCCTCCGGTTGCCGACGTTCTCCGCCGTCAGGTTCACCGTCACCTCTCCCCCCGTCTCGACCTTCGACGATGAGACCGTCTTTTTCACCACCACCAGGGGACCGATGACGTCGACGACGGGGCTCGTCGATGTGACCTTGTAGACCACCCCGTCGATGGTGTAGACCGCCTCGGCGGGCGGGAGGGTCTGCCCCTCGCCGGGCGTTTTTGCGCTGATGGAGTAGCTGGCGGTCTCTGTGCCCCCCGGCGGGACCGTCATCTTCCACTTCAGGGATGAGTCCGCCCGGAAATTCTGGCCTGCCGAGTCGGTCACATCCACCTCCAAGGTCCTATTGCCGCCGTTGCTTATGGAGAGGTGGACGAAGCTCTTCTCACCGAACTTCATAGAATCTTCTGGGTACTTGCTGACCTGGAGGGGTCCGAAGATCTCGATGCTCGTCCCGCCCCAGGACTCATGAACCCCTCCCTCGGAGTCGAGGTACCGAGCGTGGGCTCTAAAAAAGACCTCTTCGGGGCCGAGGACCGAAGGCACCTTGAACCTCTCCGCGATCGGGTCTATCTCCTCCGTCTCCGGATCATCGTCCCAGGCCTCGCCGGGGGCGATGATCGATCTCGAATATTTCGAGTGGAATATATCCGGGTCTGAAGTCACCTCGATCACCACCTCTTCCGCCTCGGCCATGCCGACGTTCTCTACCCCCATCTCGAGCTTCGCCCAATCTCCGGCCTCGTAGGTGTCGACGTCGGAGACGACCCGGAGCTGAAGCTCGGGAACCGCCCGGAGGAGGAGGGCCACCTTCGCGCGAGGCTCTGTCGACTCGTCGAGGAGATAGTCCCTCCTCCTGATATCCTCGGCCACCACCATCACCTCGTCGTCGATGGAGAAGTTGTCGCGCGACTTCAGAGCCCTGGTGGCGATGAGCTCGTCACCCTTGTAGAGGTTCAGCATCGCCATCTCCGGCGTCACGTCCTCGGGGGTGAAGTCCGCCGCCTCGAGGGTGTACCCGCCCATCTGAAGCGTCTCGCCCCACCGGAGATCCCCCTCGGCCCGGTCCCCCCACTCCACCGCCGTTCCCATCATCGATGCCAGAAGGAGATATGCGAGGAGGGCTTTCAATCGGATCAACGCCTGAAGAATATGAAGTAGATGGCCAGGATCGCTCCGATCGTCGAGAGGTAGAGGGTCAGATTCGTAACATCGGCACCGGTGTCGGCAGGTTTGTCACGAGATGGCTCCTTCTCTTCCAGGCTCGTCTTCGATTCATCATTGGAGGCTTTGGTCCCGCTGGAGTTCGACGAGGTCTCTTTTGTATCGCTTCCACCTGTCTTGGATGAAGCCCCCCCTGCCTCATCATCGTCCTTCGTCGTGGTCGAAGTCGAGGCCGTCTTCGTTGAGTCGGCATCTGTCTTGCTGCTGGTGGTCGTTTTGGAGGTGGTCGCCTTTGAAGCTGCATCCTCGTCGCTCTCGAAGGTCATGCCAGCGGGGGCGTAGAAGATGACCACGTCGGTCCCGTCGACCCTGATCGTCTTTCTCTTCTCGTAATCGATATTCGTCTCCGGGTCCTGCCATCTCATCGCCAGCTCATGGGTTCCCTCTTCCAGGTCGAACTTGCCGAAGTCGGTGGTGCTCTCCTTTTTGGCGGTCTTTTGCTTATCGTACTCGCCGTCGATGTATAGGTAGGCTTCGAGGTCTTCCGAATTATCGTTCCTCAGCATCACGTTCACCTCGAACTCCTCTGGCTCTTTGTTCTGGGTCGCGTAGAGGGTGACCGCCGTCACCTCCTCTATAGCCATCTCCTCCTCCTCCTGGTAGGTCTTTTTTGTGTCGTCGTCCCACCAGGTTATCTTGAAGCTGTGAGACCCCGCCTCGATGGGGTAGTTGCCGAACTTCTTCTCGGTGTCCTTGGAGACTTCCACGGTATCCTCCAGCTCCGAGTCTATGAAGAGGGATATGCTCAGGGTGTCGTCGTCGTTGTTGAAGACGTAGACCACCGCCTCGGCCATGGTGATCTCTGCCTCTTCTTCCTCCTCCGCGGAGGCGGCCGTCTCCGAGGCGTTCGTCTCGGCCGCCACCTCCTCCCTCGTGGCGGCTTTCTCGGAGGGGGCCGATACAACTTCGGCTTCAGAGTCCTCTGGGAGGGCAGCCGCCTCCCCTTCTGTCGCTGGTGGCGTCACCATCGGCGTTTCCTCAATCTCGCCGAACTCGTTCGCCACCAGCTCTCCGGACCCCTGGATGGATGACGATAAAAGCACGATGAGGAGAGGAGATAGGAGGGCTGTCGCCAAGGCGATCCCGCGACTGGATGACTTCCGGCTCATGTAGAACATTCGAGATTGAACTTTATCATTTATGAATTATGCGCATCCTCTGAAGGGCAGATGCGCCCAAATCTTAAATATATTCGCCCTCCAACCTCCGGCGAGAACGAAGTTACAAAAGGATCTCGATGAAAGATATCGAACGACTGAGCTGGCCGGCTTTGACCCTATTCATCATCGCTCTCATCGTCCTCAGCTCGGGCTGTTGGGCCGAGACATCCGATTCTCGGAGCCTCGTCCTCGACGTCTACGCGGACGATGCCGGCAAGGCTCTGGTGACGGGATACGCAAACGGCATCGAAGGCCTCCCCTTTCTGAACTCCTCCGATTACCTCTATGACAACGACTCCCGCCAGCTTTACGCTGTGACAAACGCCCTCACATCGAAGAGCGGGGACGAATGGGAGATCAGGCTCCCCGCGGAGGGGGTCTTTGGCGAGTATCATGTCACCTTTTACCTCTCAGGGAACGTCCAGCTCAGCAACATCACCGGATCCGCTGAGCTCGATTATCTCGTATCCTCCACCAGCGACTCCTTTGCGGTGGAGTTTCACGGCTACGACGTCGCCAGCCCCTCTGCCGCCGTCAGGTACCGCCAGCCCCTGAACGGCGGCCAGGTGGAGGCGGAGGCGTCAGCCCTCCGGCAGGGGTGGAGCTCTTCGGCCCCCCTCCTCCTGGTCGGAGCCGTCATCATCATCGCTCTCTTCGTCTTCGCGACGTTTAAGTTCGGACGGTCGGCCGAATCCGGCCTCCCCCGACGGGAAGAGAGGTCTCAGGAGTCCGAGGCCAGGACCGTCTCCGACCTCCAAAAAGAGGGCTTCGAGGAGGGCCGGGAGGCTCTCGCAGATCTCGTCCTCGCCCCTCCTCCGTCGGAAGAAGAGATGCCTTCCACCGCGTCGGAGGGCGAGACGATGGGGGCCTCGATCTCGGCGGAGATGGCGGCGGTGATGGAGACCCTCACCGAGAGGGAGAGGTCGGTCCTGGAGGCTCTGATAAAGCACCAGGGCAAGATGACCCAGGCAGATATCAGGTACGAGACGGGGATCCCCAAATCCTCCCTCACGGGGATAATAATCTCCCTGGAGAGGAGAAATATAGTGACCAAGAAGGAATGGGGCAGGACGAACGTCATTGAGCTCTCGGAGCGGCTCAGGGGGGAGGGATGATGATATCGAGCGCTAAACGCTCTTCTAAGATGGTCCCCGGCGAGAAGGGGATCGATCGAGCCCGCAGCCGAAGGGCGTTGGGGATGGGACGATTTGATTTTGAGAGGGGAGCTAATTTCGGCATGGAGTCGATCGTCCGTTGGGTCCTGGGCCCCGGTTTGACGATGCTCCTTTTGATGAGCCTGGCGGTGACGGGCCAAGGTTTTCCTTCAGAGGGTTGGAGGGAGGGAGACGGTGAGAGTTCGGCGAAGGTTTCGGGCCTCGTATTCTGTCAGATCGCCGATCTTGGCGCCCCAGGAGGCGGACCTCCGGTTCTGATCTCCATCGTCCGTTCGGAGAGGGGGGTTGCCCTGGGCCCCGAGAACGAGACCCTCCCCGTGAGGCTCCGGGTGGAGAGGGTGAGGGTGATCGATCCGTCCCAGGTCCGTCAGCTTCTGGGGGAGAACAGGACCCTGGGGGAGATTAAGGAGGAGATCGAGGGAGACGGTGGGGACTACAGCTATCGGGGGAACATCCGCCTCGGCCATGCCCACTACCTCCTCAAAGACCTCAACCTCACCTCGGAGGGGAGAAACTCGACCCTGGATGCGGAGCTGATGGAGCCGGTCTGGGGCGCGATCCCGACGGCCCCCGAGCCTGGCCATGAGGTCGCCGGCACCGTAAGCATCGAGACCCGCCATCTAGAGGACGGCTCCGTCATCGGGGTGGGAACTATCCTCATATTCGGCGGCCCCTTTGCCGGAAGCTACCTGGTCATCCTGGACTCGTCGGCCGGAGGAGGGTGCGGTATGGAGGTCTGCCCAACCTTCCTCGGAGATCTTGCTGGATGGGAGGCCGGCTATATGGGTCCCGAGGGAGGCGTTCCAGCATTTTCTGCAAGGAGCTATTCAGAGATTCAGGACCCATTCCTGGAGATGATCCTGACCGGACCGGGCTTGGCCCCTGTCCCCTCGTCCTGGGGCCCGGGACCTTTCGGATGCTCGTGGGAGCCTGATCGCCATTTTACCGGCCCCACGGACCGGAGGCGCTGGGGGCCCCGGGATATCTGAGGGGTCATGGGCTTGATCGAAGGAGACGAGAGATCTCGGCCCAGCCGGGGATCGCCGTCGGCGGTCGGAGTCTATCTCCTCCTGGCCGCCATCGCCTTTTCGCCCCTCGTGCCGTCCCCGGCCCTGGCGGACGATGCCGTCGGCGCCGATGGCGACTTTGGAAGCATCGTCCTGGACGTCTACCTGGACGC
>CAZHAO010000096.1:0-7197 GCA_964530375.1 uncultured Methanotrichaceae archaeon | reverse complement strand
TGAGTCCTGAGCGCCGTTTCGTATCCGAACCGCTTCATCCCCTCGCCGATCCCCGTGCTGTGGTGGAGGGGGGTCGCAGCCAGTCGTCGCCGCCCCCGGCCCCTCATCCGATCATCTCGCGATTGCTTCACCAGATCCGCTTCCGTCGGTCCCTCCGGCCCAATCTCATCCCCATCCCACCTCATCAACCTGTTTTGACTTCGACGCCTCTTTTCCTCAAGTTATCCATCACAAAGGGATAGCGGTTCAGCTCCTCCATCTCGACCTCAAGGCCGATCTCGGCGACCTGCTCTCTGATCAGCCTTGCCCCCTCATCCCCGAAGACGTCGATCATGATGGCGGGCCATACCGCGATGCAGCGTTCGGTCAGCTCCTTCAAAGCGATGAGCTGGTATCGGAAACCGCTGCCATCAGCCCCAGTGATCCTCTCGAAGCTCTTCTCGTCCCATCCCTTGATGGCAACTCTCACCGTTATATCAAGGCCCTTCAACATCTCTGCGAGGTCGGGCATGCGTCCGAGCAAAAGGCCGTTCGTTTCTAGGATGAAGGGAGAATCGACCCGCTTAATCACATCCACCAGATGACCCATCGACCTTCTGCCGAGGATCGGCTCGGCTCCGCTCACCCGGAACAGGTCCGCCTTCTTCTTTCTGGATATCTTCAAAAGCTCATCCGCCACTTCCGCCGGAGAACGGTAGACTCCGACCTTTTCGGGGTTCTGGTTTCGGGAGAAGTTCCAGCAGTAGGCGCAGAGGATGTTGCATCCTACAGCATCGGCGGTCACTATCCCGCCGTAGTGTCGAGAGTATCTGAACCGATAGTACTTCCGCCTGAGGCCATCCATCACGATGCTCTCCACCTCTGAGGCCCTCTCAAAGGCGTCGAAAGGTTCCAGCGCCACGATCAACACCCCAAATCAGGACCCAATCCATTCGACCTCGATCTCGTCGTGTAGCTCGATGACTGCAGCGTATCCCCGGCGCATCTCTCCGACGTTGACGATTCTGGTGGCCCCGATCTCCGCCTCGCCCCTGTCCTCATGGATGTGACCGCATATCAGAAGGTCGGGCTGACGCTCTTCGACGAAACGACGAAGGCCCGCTGAACCGGTCCTCTCGCCGCTGTATATCAGATCCACAGTGTCTCTTGGTGGCTGGTGAGTGAGGACGATCTTATGGCGAGAGTCGGATATATCTTCATAAAGCCGGGTCAGCGAATCATAGATCTCGTCATCGGTGTGGAAATATCGATCGGGACTCTTGAGCCGCATGGGGTCCCGGATCACCATGCCACCAAACCCGATGAACCCGCAGTCCCCCTGCCGATAAGAATCGCGATGGATCATCCTCAACCCAGCGTTTTTCCAAAGCTTTGGAGCGATCTCTTTTGGGTCCATATTTCCAGGTACAATCAGCACAGGAGAGCCAAGTCTGGCCAAAGATTCAGCGGCAGCTCTTGCTTGAGCGATGGGTTCGAGGTTGTGAAGGTCTCCACAGAAGGCGATAAGATCGACGTCCATGCCTTGCAGAGGAGATAGCTTTTCAGCGCGGCTGTGCAGATCCGCCATGGCGAGGATTCTCATGGAATCACCGTTCCGATTGAACACGTTTCAAAACTATTTATAACCCTGGGAGGAAAGGTCCGCAAGGTTGGAGGCACCGGAACCGAGACATCTCCGTCTTCGCTGCAGAAAGATCAACATGATCCTAATTCTGCCAAGGGTTCTTAGAGGTGCTGCAAAGTTGAATCCGAGACTGACCAAAAGGGATATCCAGCAATCCTAATAGGTATCGTTTCTCGTCGGGCAAGAAAAAAAATGATTTTATAATTATTTTTATATATCATCCCCTTCCGGCCGTACGAGAGTCGAATTTCTCGCTATAGCATATGCGGCCTCAGAATCATCCTGCGACCCAGGCCCTTGGGAGGAAATCAACTCAGTGGAGGCAGACTGCTGAAATACTTATAATCCTAAATTATAATTGTAGTTCTTTTAATAGTTAGATATTAAAATCACTTGTTATATTAATTTCAAATAAAACCTTCATGACCAAATGGCCACCCATGAGAATGAAAATGGGACCCACTTGTGGACCCATTTTCGTACCAAAGATAAAAAGGGATAGGGTGGCAGAGGCGGCAACCGCGCCACCCGCCGCCACCCGCCCGCCACGCCACCGGCTCCCATTTACCACCTGCCCTTGCCGCTGGCTTTGCGGTCGTTCAGGTTCTAACTCAGCCGGACCAGCCAGACGTCCCTCCCACCGGCCCCAAAGGACTCGGTGAAGCCTGTCGCCGCGCATCCGACGTCGCCGGTTTCTATGGCCGCCATCACCTCGTCATCGCCGGTCCCGCCGCGGGTCATCTCCCAAAGGAGGCCGCCGTCGGAGCCGGCCTTGATGATTAGGGCATCAGAATCTCCGGCGGCGCCAGTGATGTAACCTCCAATGATGTACCCGAGACCCTCCGTCTCCCGGACCGAGAGGCCGACCTGGTCTCCGGCGCCTCCAAACCTGTTGTTCCAGACCTCGTTACCGAGAGCGTCCGTCTTCAAGAGCCAGAGGTTCTTTCCCAGGCCGCCGAAGGCCGTCCGGCTCCCCACCAGGACGTAGCCGCCGTCGGCCGTCTCCCGGGCGCAGAACCCCTCATCATCCCCGGTCCCGCCAAAGGTCCTCTCCCAGACCTGCTCTCCGTTCTCGTCGACCTTCAAGAGCCAGAGATCAGACCCGTCCCCCTCAGTCTCCGTCGTCCCTGCGATCATGTAGCCTCCGTCCTCGGTCGCCTGGACCGACCTGCCCCGATCGTCATCAGATCGGTCGAATTTTTTCGTCCAGACCTCCTCGCCCTTCGAGTCGGCCTTCACCAGGAAAAGGTCGCAGTTCCCCTCGACCTCTGAGGTTCCGACGGCGACGTATCCGCCATCTCGGGCCAGATCGACGTCAAAGCCCTCCTCGGAGCTGCTCGCCTCACCAAAGGTCTTGGCCCAGATCTCGCTTCCGTCAGAGTCGACCTTCATCAGCAGAAGCTGCTGGTCGGGTTCGCTCATGGCGGTGGTCACGATGACGTAATCGCCGTCGCCAGACTCATAGAATCCATAGCCCTTATCCCAGTTGGCTCCATCCAGCTCCTCTTTCCAAACAACACTTCCATCAGGGTTCATCCTCACCTGAAGGGGTTTGTCGCACTCCGGCGCTATCAGGAGATGGCCGCCGTCCTTCAGCTGCAGAATTTCATAGCCGCCGTCCACCTCCGAGATGTCGAACTCGACGCTCCAGATCTCCGATCCCTCAGAGTCGACCTCCGCCAGGACGGCATCCTCTCCTTCGGGGGCTATGAGGATCCTCCCGCCATCGCTCAGATCCAAGAATTCATAGCCGTGTTCCCATGCGGAGAAATCGAACTCGGCGTTCCAGGCCTCTCCTCCCTCGGGGTCGATCTTCGCCAACCCAGCCCCGGCAAGTCCGGGATCGACGAGGAGGTATCCGCCGTCTCCGAGCCTCTGGAGCGAGTATCCCTCCATCTTCGAGAGGCCGATGGTGACGTTCGTCTCGTTGCCGTCGGAGTCGGTCTTGATTATAAGGACATTCTCATCCCCTTCCAGGGAGGCGGTGTAGACCTCTGATCGATCCAGGGTGATGGTGCCGTCCTCGTTCACCTCGTAATCTACCGGCTCGGATATATCGAAGACCTTCTTCCAGGCCTCAGTCCCAGTCTTGACGAGCTCAATGGTCTGCTTCCCCTCGGAATCGGCGATAATCGCGACTATGCGGCCTCCGTCCTCCGTCTCCAAAGAAGCTGCCCCTTCGATCTCCGAATCCCATATCTCATATCCGCTCATATTTGTCAAGCGGACTACGCCATTCTGATCAGCTACAATGTGTCCGTCATCGCTCGTCGCACTGATCCAATATCCGCTGATCTTGGAGAGTCTGACGGTCTCGTTCCAGACCTCTTCCCAGTCCGAATCCATCCTGGCCAGCCAGAGATCGCGGCCAGAGTTTCTCTTGATCGGGACAGCCAGGACATAGCCTCCATCGGCGGTCTCTTTCAGCTCCGGCTCGCCAAAGGTTGCCTCATCTGCCTCGTCATCGAGCTCGTCAGCCTCGACAACCCTGCCGGCTTTCAAGATCGAGGCGGAGCGATCGGAGATCCGGGCATAGCCTGCTATGACGTAATCTCCATAGCCCGCCTCAAGGATGGCGTTCCCCTCAGCCCCATCCGACGGATCGAAGGAGACGTTCCAGATCTCGGTGCCGTTCGAGTCGGTCTTTATCAGGAGAACGTTGCTCTTCCCATCATCGCCGGCCTTCGACCCGACTATCACGTAACCTCCGTCGATGGCCAGCAGGTCCCGGCCTTCATCTTCGCCGGTGCCACCAAAGGTCGCATTCCATTCTTCCATCGGCGATTGGCTCATCGCCGTTATTGGGCATAAAATAAGGCATATCGCCGCTAATTTCGAAAACAAATCTGAATTCATTGCGATTTAGTTACACTTGTTATAACATAAATTCCCTTCGGTATCATAATCTGTTACAATTTTATAAAAATTTGAATGCGTGATCCGTCTTATCGAAACGATTTAACTATAGAATGAGCACTACAGGCTTGGTATCGCCATGAGACGGAGATTAGGGACTCCTTGGCAACATCACAGCAGCCCCCGTATATGTAAGAACGTAAATACAGTGCCGCTATAATCGTTGACGAGTCAGGTCTGTCACATTTGAATGATTTAAATTTAATTATTTACTGCCCATATCTTTTTTACAGATCAACTTATGCAATAAACCCTTCCGGAAATTTGGCCGATTGTTCAAGTCCCGCATCAGCAACTGGGCAGGAATTCGCTATGTGTCTGTCGATCGGCCGGTAGCTCGCGATCCAATGGCGACGTTCCGCGAGATAATGGAGCCGGAAAAAATATGAATGTAGGAGGCGGAGGTTAAGCGCTGGGCGCGGCGGACGTCACCGGCGGCTTGTTTACTTTATTATCGCCTCCAACCTGCGGTTCACCTCATCCCAGTTCACGATCTTCCAGAAGGCCTCAACGAACCTGGGCCGCTCGTTTTTGTAGTCGAGGTAGTAGGCGTGCTCCCATACGTCCAGGACCATGAGCATCCGTAACATGGGGTAGACGTTGACGTTGTGCTTCTCGATCTGCATGATGACGGGCCTTTTGGTCATGCCGCACCAGGCGAGGGCCGCCCATCCCGATCCCTCGGTGCTCGCGGCCGCCGCGGTGAACTCCTTTCTGAACCGCTCGAAGGACCCAAATTCGTTTTTCAGGACGGCGGCGAGAGGGCTTCCGGCTTCTGGCTCATTTTTGGCCCCGGCGGCGGGGGCGAGGTTCGACCAGAAGAGGCTGTGCAGCAGGTGGCCGCCCGCCTGGAAGGATAGCTCCTTCAGCGCGGCTTTAACGTCCAGGTCGGTGTTCGCCTCGCGGGCCTTATCCAGCCTCTCCAGGATGGAGTTGGCCCCGTTCACGTAGGCTGCATGATGCTTGTCGTGGTGCAATCGAAGCTGGGCCTCGGAGATGTGAGGCTCCAGGGCTTTGTAGTCGTAAGGCAGATCCGGCAGGGAGTAAAATCTCGTCTCAACCATGGCGATATCTCCTCGGAATCGGATTCAGAGCTGGGTTTAGTGTCTGGTTCGAAATTTGGATCGGCCGGGAAGGCCGGCGGAGGGACCGGCCCGCCCGGGATGTTCTCTAAAAGCTCAGTAGTTCACCGATTCGATCTTATCCCCTCTCGGCATTATCGAATGGTCGGGGTTGCCGGAGGGCTTCATCTCCGTCCGCTTCCCCAAAGCCTTGAACTTCTCCATATGCTCTCTCGCCATATCCAGCTTGTCGTCGTGGACGGTGTGGACCACATAGGCCTCCTTGCGACCTTCGTCGTAATAGAGCTCGTGCCCAGACCATCCGTTGCTCTTCCGGATCTCCATCCGATCGTCGAACTTTCGCCGCCAGGCGGGAAAGTCCTCCACCCTGTGTCTTACAACCCCTATCTTCGCCATATTCTCACCTTTAATGGTTATAGATGCTGCCTTGTTAAGCACTTTTCGAACAGCATCAAGATTCATTCGTCAGGCTCAACCGATGGGGACCGATACGGCCCCAGGCCTTCTGCGCCGATCTCGCCAGCCCACCCCTCACCATTCTCAGTTTTTCTATCGCCCCCAACCGGCGTCGTCCCCGGCGGCTCCGAAAACGTCGCTTCGTCTGCAAAGGCGTCTCGCTTTCGAGGGATGCCTTGCGGCACCGGCTTCGCCCGCAACAGCTTAGATCCGCACGGTCGTTGCGGTTCAGCGAACGGCGTATCGCCGTCCTCCGAGCCGACAGTACGCTGACCGTTCTGCCGCCTCGTCATAAGCCCTGCAAAGACGCTTATGCCGCGATCAGGAGAGGTCGAACCGGTCGAGGTTCATGACCTTGTTCAAGGCCGCCGCAAAGTCGTGCACGAACTTCTCCTGAGAGTCCTCACATGCATAGACCTCCGCGATGGCCCGGAGCTGGGAGTTGGAACCGAAGATCAGGTCGACCCTGGTGCCGGTCCATTTGAGCTCGCCCGAAGCGCGATCACGGCCCTCGAAGACCCCATCGTCATCCGCGGTTGCCTTCCACGTCGTCCTCATGTCGAGGAGGTTTTCGAAGAAGTCGTTGGTGAGGGTCTCCGGCCGCTTGGTGAAGACGTCGTGCTGGGACCCTTCGAAGTTGGCGTTCAAGACGCGCATGCCACCGATGAGAACTGTCATCTCGGGAGCGGTCAGCGTCAATAGCTGCGCCCGATCGACCAGCAGCTCCTCTGCCGATACGGCATATCTGGCTTTGATGTAGTTTCTGAACCCGTCTGCCGCCGGTTCGAGGACGACGAAGGACGCCGCATCGGTCTGCTCCTGCGATGCGTCCGTCCGCCCCGGGGTGAAGGGAACGGTAACCTCGGTGCCGGCATTCTTCGCCGCCTCCTCGACAGCGGCGCATCCGCCCAGGACGATCAAGTCGGCGAGGGAGACCCTCTTTTTGCCCGACTGGGCGTCGTTGAACTCCTTCTGAATCCCCTCGAGGGTCTTCAGCACGGCCCTAAGCTGGTCCGGCTGGTTGACCTCCCAATCCTTCTGCGGCGCAAGACGGATCCGCGCCCCGTTGGCTCCGCCACGCTTGTCGGAGCCGCGGAAGGTGGACGCCGACGCCCAGGC
>CAZHAO010000095.1:0-7225 GCA_964530375.1 uncultured Methanotrichaceae archaeon | reverse complement strand
CGTCCCTTGATGAGCCGCGGAGCTCTTCAGCTCCGCCAAGCTCCTCTATGTCGAAGCAGACTATCCTCTGATCATCTCCGGCGCCTGAGACGAAGCAGACGACCTCCTCCGCTGCCGTCTCCTCCTCAGCGATGGAAGTGACCGACGCGAAGATCACCGTCGCAAAAGCGAAGATCAGGATGTACATGGCGATGAATATGAGGATCGAGTTGAGGACGTCCTCCTTGACGGGGGTCGTCTTCAGCTTCACCGCCATCACCGCCTTGGGGTGGAGTGCCCGTAATAGCTCACGCCTGCCGTACTTCAATGTGAGAAGGATTCGGACGACCTTTATCCCTCCCGCCGTAGACCCGGCGCATGCGCCGATGAGCATCAGAATGAAAAGTATCAGCTTCGCGGGGCTGGTCCACAGGTCGTAGTCGACGGTGGAAAAGCCCGTGGTGGTGATGATGGAGACGGTCGAGAAGGCGGCGGTCCTGATGTAAAGGCTGGCCAGCTTGAATCCATCTGGATCGGAGCCGTCCATCGGGAAGCTCTCTTCAATCCCTCCGATGAGGATGATGATGAGGATGGAGACGAGAACGATCATGGAGTAGAACTTGAACTCGGGGTCTTTTATAAGGCTATTTCTATTTACGTACATCGTCCGATAGTGGAGGGCGAAGTTCGCCCCGCAGATGAACATGAAGACGATGACGATCACCTCTATGAGGGGGCCGTTGAACTCAGGGCGGCTGTAGTAGGCGATGCTGGCAACCCTTGGGGAGAAGCCGCCGGTCGCGACGGTGGAGAAGGTGGTGCATACCGCATCGTACGCCGGCATCTTTGCCAGCATCAGCAGGAGAAACTCGGCCGCCGTGAGGACCATGTAGACGCCCCAGAGGATCTTCGCCGTCTGCTTGATCCGGGGCCTGATCAGATCCTCCGTCGGTCCCGGAACCTCGGCATTGAAGAGCTGGCGGCCTGCCACCCCCAGGTTCGGGAGGATCGCTATGAATAGAACGATGATCCCCATCCCACCCAGCCAATTTGTGAAGCTTCTCCAGAAGAGGAGGCCGCAGTAGGTCGGCTCGGATAGAGGGCGGTTGATGTCGATCCCGCCCCCGACGAGGGTGGCGTTCGAGGTTGCGTTGAGGGTGGAGTTGAGGGTCGCGTTTATGATCGTCTCGTTGAGGGAGGATAAGTTCGATGCCGCGAAGCTTGCTGCCGAACCGACGGCAGAGCCGTTATTGAAGACCATCTGGGCGAGGGTGGCCGCAAGGCTGGAGCTTGCGGCGGTGGCGTTTATTATGAAGAGGCCGTCGGGCCCGCCCTCGGAGAGGATGGAAGCCCCCGTCGTCGTAAAGCCGGACATCGTCTCGAAGAGGGCGTCTATCGGGCTGAGCCCCATGAAGATGTAAGGAAGGGCCCCTGTGGCTGCCGCCCCCAGCCATCCGAAGGCCACCAGGGCGAACCCCTCCTTGTTGGATAGGACCTGCTCCTCTCCCAGAAGCTCCATGGCCAGCCCCATGAAGAGGGTGAAGAAGGCCGGGATGACGAAGGCTATCACCCCCTCGATCTCGCCGTAGAGGAGAGACACCCCGGCGGGGATGAACATCAGCGCGCCCAGCAGCTTAAGAAGAGTGCCGAAGACCCTAAGGAAAACCCTGATCCTCACATCTGCCTCCTCCACCTCAATCGGAGCCGAGAATTCTCGAACCTCATGCTTCGTCCCCTATTTTACGATGGTGGTCGGTTCAGAACTTTTTGGATATAATATAAAAGTAGCAGAATTTTTCCCGCCACCGTATCCTCCAAAATAACTCCGCTCGAATAGGTGCTTCATCACCGAACCTTTGACCCCCCTCGACGGCTGGCTTTGACGGATCTTCCAGAATATTTCAGAGCTATGCAGACGCCGGATCTTCGAGGGTTAAAAGGATTAGCCATCCGGCCTCCATCATCCTTCAGAGGTCGGGATAGACTATCTCGATGTCCAGGTCGTGGATCAGCTTTCGGAGCTCGTCGCAGGATATGGGCCGCTTGAACTCGCTGCACCTCTTCACCTTCTCGGCGAGAAGGCATATCTCGTCCCTCTTCAGGTCGTAGCCCATCTTCTTGGTGATGTACTTGAGGGCCCGGGCTCCTGTGTGCTTTCCGATGATTATCCTCCTCGCCGACCCCACCATCTCCGGGGAGTAGAGCTCGTAGGTCCGGGGCTCCTCCAGGACGGCAGCCACGTGGATCCCCGACTCGTGAGCGAAGGCGTTATCGCCGACGACGGCCTTGTTCTTCGGCATGATCACCCCCGAGTAGCTCTGGACGAGCTTTGAGAGGGAGGTGAGCTTGGTGGTGTCGTACCGGTCGATGCCGTAATGGACCCGGAGGGCCACCATCAGCTCCTCCAGGGGGGTGTTCCCGCTCCTCTCGCCTATCCCGTTGACGGTGGTGTGGAGCTGTTTTGCCCCGGCCTCCGCCGCCGCCAAGGTGTTGGCAAGAGACATCCCCAGGTCGTCGTGACAGTGCATGCATATCGGGATATTGACCTCTTTTTTTATCTCGCTGACCAGGTAATAGGTGGTCCTGGGATTCATGATCCCCACAGTATCGGCGATGCTGACGTAATCGGCCTTATAATCCTCAGCCCGTTTGTAGAGCCGCTTCAGAAGCTCAAAGTCGGTGCGGGTGGCGTCCTCCGCCGAGAACCGAACGATGAGGCCGTGGTCTTTGGCGTACTCCACCGTCTCAAAGGCGCATTTGACGGCCTGGTCGCAGGTCATGTGGAGCTTGTACTTCAGGTGGAGCTCAGAGGTGGCTATGAAGACGCTGACCATGTCCACATCGCAGTCCAGGGCCGCGTCCACGTCTTTGGGGACAGACCGGGAAAGGACTGAGATCTTCGAGTCGAGGCCGAGGTTGGAGACGTCCTTGACCGCCCTCCTCTCCGCCTCCGAGACGACGGGAAAGCCGGCCTCGATGATCTCCACCCCCACCTCGTTCAGCCTGATGGCGATGTCCAGCTTCTCGTCGGGCCTGAAGACGACGCCGGGCATCTGCTCGCCGTCTCTCAGGGTAACGTCGCAGACCTCGATGTCGATCTTCGGAGTGCCTGCGATCTCTAAGAACTGATTGACGGAATAATCTGACATGTCGGCGAGATGTGTAGCATCCGTGGGTTAAATCGGTTTCGAAGGAAATTGATGTCCGCCTCCTGCCCCTTTATTTTGATCACTCACGATGAGGATGAGAGGAGAAGAATCGCCATGGGGGCGATGAAAGCTGAAAAAGGAAAGATTGGCCAAGGTCCGAAGATCGGATCTAGGCCACTTCCAGGTCCTGGGTGTTGTTCAAGAATTGGTTGGGTCCTATCCTGTCGATCCCCGAGCTTATGAGCTGAACGCCCCGGCTGTTGTAGGCGATTATGTTGTTCATCACCATCGCGTTCTGCGAGGAGTTGACGTACACCCCAGAGTTGGTGTTGTTGCCCAGGACGCTCCCGTAGACGACGCTGTTATCGGATTCCATGATCTGAACGCCGTTGTCGCCGTTGTTTCCGACGATGTTATCCGTGAAGAAGTTGCCCGGCGACATATATATCATAACTCCGTCGTTGCCGTTGTTGGAGGAGATGCATTCGGAGACGGTGTTGTTGGTGCTCCCGCCCTTCAGGTAGATCCCCCAGTGTTTGCAGTTCCAGACCTGGCATTTGGAGATCAGGTTGTCGTCGGAGATGATCTCGATCCCGGCGCTGGGGTGGGGTCCTGCGCTGGTGATGTAGAGGCCCTCAAGAACGATGCCGTCCGCCTTGAGGACCACGGCGCTGCCGCTCCCCTGGGCGTTCACCACAGCAGCCCCCTCGCCGGTGTCGACCCCCTTAAGGGTGATCGATTTATTGACGACGAGGTTCTCGTCGTAGGTGCCGCTCCCCACCTCCACCAGATCGCCGTCCTTCGCGGCGTCGATGGCGGCCTGGATGCTGGAGTAGTTGCAGCCGGCGATACAGACGGTGCGAACCGCCTCCCCGACCTCTTCGACCACCTCTCCCTCGACCACTTCAGCCCCTTCGCCGAGTTCCGGCTCCGTCGCGACTCCACCCTCCTTCACCTCTTCGGTCTCGGCGGGGGTCACGGCTTCCGGCGGTGTGACGGGCTCTGTCCCCGTCTCCGGTTCAGCTGCGACGGTTTTGTTCCCGTCTTCGGTGGCGACTCCGGTGACGTTATCTGTTTCAGCGATGGCTACGGCGTCTCCTTCCATGGAACCGTTCCCGGGGGCCGCGATGCTGGAGTTGAGGCCGTCGTATACGTCGGCCTGGACGACCGCCGCCAAAAAGAAGACTGCCAGCAGGATCCAGGTGCCAGCGACGAGTCTATGAGTGCGATTTCTGATCATATTTATACCTCTGATCCCACTATACGGCTGATCGTTATTAAAATTACCTTCACAGTATCGAGGCCATCCAGAAGCGATCATCCTCTGGTCACGACCTCGATCTGGAATATCTTGGGCCATAGCTTTCCCGTCACCAGGAGCCGCTCATCATCGGGATCGTAGGCGATGCCGTTGAGGACGTCTGCGCTGAGCCGCTCCTCCCCGGTCAAGAGGCCCGAGAGGTCGATGTACCCCACCACCTCTCCCGTCTCCGGAGAGATGATGGCGATCTCGTCGGTCTCCCAGACGTTGGCGTAGACGAGGCCATCGACGTACTCCAGCTCGTTGAGCTTTTGGAGGGGCACGCCCTCGGCCACCACCTCCACCGTCCCCGTGGCCCTGAAGGTCTGAGGGTCCAGGAACCGGAGGGTGGAGGTGCCGTCGCTCATGATAAGCCGGCGGCCGTCGCTGGTGATCCCCCACCCCTCCGTCGGGTAGACGAAGGTTCCGACGAGGGTGAGGTTCTCGAGATCCCAGACGAGGCCTATCCCCGACCTCCAGGTGAGCTGGATCAGACGATCTTCAAAGAGGGTTATCCCCTCGCCGAAGAGCTGGGGCGGCAACCCCCGAGATCTCACCACCTCTCCCGTCGCGAGCATCGTCTCGCGGAGGGTGGACCTGCCATAAAGGCCCGTCCCCTCGTAAAGAACTCCGTCCCTATAAGCGAGCCCCTGAGTGAAGGCTCGAGGATCGTGGGGATAGACCGCCACGACCTCGAAGCCGTGGACGGGGACGTTTTGGCCGACGAGCGTTCCGTCCTCGATGCAGCCCGCGATGAGGCCGAAAAGCAGCGCTGCAAAGGTCGAGGCGGCGGCAAATCTCGTGATCATAGTTTTGCTCTACCGAGGTCGGCGGTCTATTTAGGATATTCGGGGAGGATGAAAAGCGGCATCTACGGAAGGCTGAGGGGGGACCGTCGCCAATCTACCAACAGGTATATCTTCATGGTGGGGGGACCTATATCTGCTTGCGGAGATGACCTCTTTGGGATCTCGCTAGCTCCGTCGGTTCTTCGGAATCGAAGATCAAAAAGGTACGTGAATATAATGGACGAAAGACGTGAACGTAGAGGCGGCTTCGACAGAGGCCCCAGAGAGATGCATGACGCGGTCTGTGCGGATTGTGGAAAGGAGACGAAGGTTCCCTTCAAGCCCGACGGATCGAGGCCGGTATACTGCAGCGAATGTTATCAGAAGCACAGGCCTGCAAGATCTCCGAGACGGTACTGAACTGATCGGATCGATAAGATCTTAATCGGCCTGTTTAGCCGTCGGGCGATCTCTCGCCTCGACGGCGGGATGGGAAAGCAGGGTCGGCATCCGAACCCTGCCATAACTTCCTGAACCTCGGCGCTTTTCTGATGATGTTATTATTTTGGTCATAATATGTAATTCGTTGAATTCGCAGGAACTTGCTCATTTTAGGATTAATGTTCTGATCATCGAAATAAATTATTTATATGATTAAGTTTTTGTAGGATGCAAATTTAAAAAAATCCCCCGGTGACGATGATGAAGGAGAGCACAGTTAAGGTGCTGGACGATAAAGACCTCGAGTTCGCGGAGACGCTCCGAAGCCTTGGTGTACAGCGGAACGTGGCCATCCTCATAACGTACCTGGCCAACGTGGACGAGGCATCCTCGCGAGATATCGAGATGGGCTCCAACCTCAGACAGCCTGAGGTGAGCATAGCGATGCGCTCCCTCCGCGATAACGGCTGGGTGAGCGAGAAGGAGGTCAGAAGAGGCGGCAAAGGCCGGCCCATGAAGGTCTACTCCCTCTTGACCCCCATCGATGAGATAATAAAGCATTTCGAAGAGGAGAAGCAGCAAGAGTCTGCTCAGACGATGGAGAGCATCCAGAAGCTCAAAGAGCTGATATCGGGCTGAAGCTTTTGAGCGCCAGAGGATCAAACTACGGGCTCGGAGACCGCCTCTTTTTTGGAGGCTTCATCGACGACCACCTCCACGTCGATCTTGGAGGCGATCCCCCTGCCCATGGATACACAACATCCGCCGACCTCGATCACCACCGGCCCTCCGAAGGGCTGACATGCGATCTTTCGGACCCTCTGCCCTTTTCTTATTCCCATCGATTCCAACCTCTTCGCCCAGCCGAAGCTCTCAGCGAAGGATTTTATCTCCAGGACCAGGTTGCAGGGTGCTTTAGTCAGCGAGATCAATTTGACACCTCTAATATCTCCGTGGTTAGAGCGATCCGGCGTCTATAAATCTGGCGGTATCGCCCCGCCTTCGTGCCGACGGCCGGGCCGGCCCTCCTCCCGACCTCGGGCCCAGAATCTCAAGCCGTCAGATCAAACTCTGACGTGGACCCCCCTCTCGGCGAGATACCTCTTGACCATGTCGACCCGCCACTCGTCGTAGTGGAATATGCTGGCAGCGAGGGCGGCCGACGCCCCGGTCTTCGAGAACGCCTCGAATATATGCTTGGCGTTGCCGCACCCTCCCGAGGCGATCACGGGGATTCTAACCCTTTTGCATACGGCCTCGGTGAGGGGGAGGTCGAACCCGTCGTAGGTTCCGTCCCGATCCATGCTGGTGAGGAGGATCTCGCCGGCTCCGAGCTCTTCTGCCTTCATCGCCCAGGCGATGGCGTCGATCCCCGTGAACTTTCTTCCGCCGTAGAAGGAGCACTCAAACCACGAGTCGCCCTGGGACGTGGGAACTGAAATCCTATCCTCGCCCGGCGAGTCCCTTCTCTTCGCGTCTACGGCGACGACGCAGGCCTGGCTTCCGTACTCCTCGGCGATCTCGCTGATGATCTCGGGCATCTTCAGAGCCGTGGTGTTGACGGTGAC
>CAZHAO010000094.1:0-7237 GCA_964530375.1 uncultured Methanotrichaceae archaeon | reverse complement strand
CGAACTCCTTTATCGATCCGTAGGAGGTCTTCTCCTTTATGATCTGGTCGGTCAGCCGTACGTTGCCGTTCAACCTTCCTCGCATCTCGAGCATCGACGCCAGAGCGTCCTCGTCGATCTCGCCCCAGGCTACGAAGTCCTTCACCTTCTGGATCATCCCCCGATAGTGGGGGCTCTCCGGCACCACGACGCAGTGGTTGATCCTGTGAAGTCGGAGCATATCGAGGGTATCCTTGATATCGGGCTTCGTTTTGACGCTCCCCCGAAGTCGCACTATCGCATACATCGTCATGCCCTCATGGTGACGGTATTACGGAGCGCGTTGTAGGTGGCCTTGGCGAAGTTGAGGGTGGTCCTGGTGTTCCCCGAGGACTTGGTCCAGACGTCCTGGATCCCCGCCATCTCCATAACCTTCTTGGCGGTCCCGCCCGCTGCGATCCCGAGGCCCCTTGGGGCGGGGATCAGGGTGATGGATACGGACCCGGCCTTTCCCACCACTTCGAAGGGGACGGTGTGACCTCTGCCGCAGCCGCACTCCCAGCTTCCACAGCCGCGCTGTACCTTTATGATGTTCAGCTTGGCCACATCTATCCCCTTTCTGATGGCGGGGCCGACCTGGCTGTCTTTGCCCTGGCCGATGCCGATGTAGCCGTCCTTATTTCCGACGATGACCGTGGCCCTGAACTTGACCCTCCGGCCCGAGTCGGTCATCCTCTGGACCATGTTTATGTCCAGAACCTCGTCCTCAAGACCGGGGAGCAGGGCGTCGACTATTCCCGCCTCTTTGATCGGGAGCCTCGATTCGAGCGCCTCGTCGAAGGTCGTGATCTGCCCCTCGTAAACGAGCTTGCCCAGCTTGGTCTTGGGGACCCATTCCTCTTTATATTCCATCCTCAAAAGCTCACCCCAGTATCTTCTCGCGGACGGCCTCGAACTGAGCCACAAGCTCCACGCCCCGGTAGGCCTCGATATTCTCGCCGCGGATCCGTTCGTCGTCCGGGAAGATCTCCGGGCTGTGGGGAACCTCGATCCCTGCGTCCACCACGCCCTTCAGGGCGGAGTATATCCTGTTGCCCCGGGTGTTGGCGTGGATCCCCATGTCCAGGATCGCCTCCGTCTCGCCCATCGCCTTCATCCTCTTGCCGAAGAGGAGGCCGGTGAGGTACGATGCGGGAACGTTTCCGGTGTTCTGCTGGTAGCCGAACTTTTTCAGCTCCTGGGAGCTGACGGTGAGGAGAGTTCTGTCGCCAGCGGGCTCCGCAACGATCAGCTGCAGTGTGATGTTCTTGTTTCCCTTTCTGACCACAAGCCTCGGCTTTCTTGAAAGGATCAGCTTGTATCTGAAGTGATAATCGGTTCTGCCCTCTCTCCGCCTTCTGAAGGGCACCTTGTATCGCGGTCCGGTTGCCATCAGTCACTCCTCGTTAGACCTTTTGCTTTGATGTATGCGTTGAGATGGGCTGTGCTGCGGTACTCGCCGCCCTTGGCCTTCCGATAGAGCATTCGATAGGTGTGACGGTCGATCTCGCCCTCTTCCCTCAGCTCTTTGAGAGTCCGGCGAAGAGCCCGGATCTTGGTCATCCACATCTCTTTCTTCGGAGACCGGGAACCTTTCGCCCCCTTTCTCCTGCCCTGCCCCTTCTGGTGGCCGTAGGCCCTCTTGGCGGCTCGAACCCTGTACCTCGCCCGGCTGTTGCCCTTCTTCGGCTTGGCCTTGATGTTTCCCGCCTCGATCTGGGACCTGATATCCTCCCTCGTGATGGCGTCGGCTATCTCGCCGGCGGCGTCGGGATCGGGGTTGATCCAGATCCTGCTCTCTCCTACGTCGAGGACGGATGCTGCAAGCCTCTTCTGCATTGAAAAGTTCGGCAACTCAGTCGCCTCCGGAGGTGGGGTTGAGAACCTTCAGGTTCATCTCTCGGGCCATCGCCTCGATCTCGTCTCTCTTCTTCATGCCCACCGTCCCGGCGATCCGGACGGCACAACCTTCGGCTCCCTTGAGGTCGCCGGGATTCTTCACCAGGACCTCCTTCATTCCGCAGGGGTGGTACCCCTTGACCCCTTTCGGGCTACCGTAGCCGGCCTTGACGAGCTTCCCCTTGGCCGCGATATGCTGTCTCAGCTTGTTGTGAAGGCCCCGGGGGCGTCTCCAGCTGAGCGAGAGCTTCTTCTTTTTGTGGGAATCGCAACGGTTGAACTCGGGCTTCTTCTTCTTCTGTCTCGCCCGAACTTTCATCAACCTCTCTCTTTCGGAAGTCAAATCCGTCACCTCTTCTCCACCAGGTATATCCCGTCCTGGAATACTCTGATGTCGAACCCTCTGACCTTGGTCGCCTGCTCGATGTTGGCCATCGTCTGGCCCACTAGCTCCTTATCGATTCCGGTGACGATCACGGTGTCGCCCTTGACCTCCACCTGGGATCCGCCCATGATCTTGGCGGATCGGGGCTTCCTCTCGCCCAGGAAGTTGCTGATCAACAGCTCCCCCTTGGAAGCCTTCAGCTGTATCGGGAAGTGAGAGTAGACGGCCTTCATCCTGTACTCGAAGCCCTCGTTGACCCCTTTGATCATGTTGTTCAGGTGGGCGGCCAGAGTTCCGACCATGGACCGATGCCGCTTCCTGGTGATATCGGCGTCGACGACCAGGCCGGACTCGTCTTTTCTGATCTCTATACCTGGATACCAGAGGCGTCTTGAGACCGTCCCCAAGGGGCCAGTCACCGTCACCGTGGCGTCGTCGCCTATTTCGACAGAGACGCCCTCTGGAACTTCTATGCGTCGTGCCAACTCCTTGACCATCGTGACCACCTAATATACGTAGGCCAGAAGCTGGCCGCCGATCCCGCGCTCCCTGGCATCGACGTGAGATATGACCCCCTGGCTCGTGCTCATGATGAGGACGCCGAAGTTTCGGGAGGGTAGGAACCTCTTCTCCCACTTCTCCAGGTCGGTGACCTGGGAGGAGAACCGAGGCTTGATCACGCCGCACCGGTTGATCTTTCCTTGCAAGTTGACCTTGAACATCCCGGACTTGCCGTCGTCTATGAACTCGAACTCGCCGATGTATCCAAGGTCTGCCATAACCTTCAGGGTGTTGCCGATGAGCTTGGAAGCGGGCCGGATGACGCATTCACTTTTGCCGACGTCTTCAGCGTTCTTTATGATGGACATGGCATCGGAAAGCGGATCTAACAGTACCATTTGTCATCACCTACGTGTACTTCTCAAAACCCATCTGCGGGGCTATCTCTCTGAAACACTGTCTGCAGAGATAAATTCCATATTTTCGAATGAGCCCCGGCTTTCTGCCGCACCTTTTGCAGGCGTTTGCGCCTCTGCCGAAGCTCTTGGTATCGGTCTTCATGCCGCCTCCACGATCTCTACGCCGTACTTATTTTTGACGTACTCCACGGCGTCCTCTTTTGTCAGCCGATGACGGGAAGCCATCTTTCCTCTCGCTATGCGCCTTCGGGCCACCCGGTATCCAGGCCGCTTGAGGGCCACCGAGACGTCCATGCCGAAGATCCCGATGTCGGGATCGTACTTCATCCCCGGAAAGTCGGTGTGCTCCTCGACTCCGAAGGAGAAGTTGCCGCTGTCGTCGAACTGGCCCTGCCGGAGGGCGCCGCCCGCAACCTCAAGAGCGATTTTGAGGAACTCTTCAGCGTCAGCGCCCCTCAGAGTCACTCTGCAGCCGATAGGCTCTCTCTTCTTTATGCCGAAGCCCGGAAGGGTCTTTTTGGCTAGGGATCTGACGGGAGACCTGCTCGTTATCTCCCCGAGGATCGTCTCTGCGTTGACCAGCCTCTGGCCGCTCTCGCCAGTGCCGATGTGGACTGTCACCTTGTCGATCCGAGGCTCCAACATGACGTTCATTTCAGAGCCCCCAGCTTGATGGCAGGTTTGTCTCTGCCGATCATGAAGACGTGATCGACGGTCGTCTCGAAATCCTCTTTGCCGGAGATGATGACCCTGTTCGGCCGAGAGCTTCTGACTACCTCGATCTCCTTGATCGCCCCGACCTCGCCGGAGTGGGTCCCTCCGACCACCACGGCCAGGTTCCCCTCTTTGAACTCGATGACGTCGGCGATCTCCTTCTCGGGTATCGAGAGGATGACGGAGCTTCCGGGGGCGTAATCGCCCTCGGCGAGGATGTTAGTCCCGTCGTTGAGGTTCAGCTGCGTCTTTCCGCCCCTGAGGATCGTCTTATTCTCGATCCTGCAAAGCTTCCTCACCTCGCCAGCCTCCAGCTCGGTGAGGTCGAACCTCCCCTTGGCGTCCGAAAGGAGCCTGTACTTCTTGTCAAGAGCCGGGACCGATATCACGTCGAAGATCCCCACCGGGAAGTTCGGGTCCTTTCTCGCCTTTCCGTCGACGAGGACCCCGCCCTCGTGGAGGACGCGCTTTGCCTCTCTGGAGTTGTCGACCAGCCCCAGGAGATCCCTGACCACGACGACGAGGGGGATGCTCCCCTTGGCAGAGTGGGGACCGGGCTTGCTATTGGCCACCCACGTATGTATCTTCCTTGGGATCGGCCAGCTTCGTGGACTCGCAACCCTCTTCTGATGTCTGCTCACCTAAATCACCTGGAAAAGATCTTCTTCCTTTCTTCGTCGTCCAGCTCCATCTTGGTGATGACGACGTTGGAGGGCTGGACCGCCCTCGGCACCTCGGTCCCGTCGGCCCGGAATACGCTCACTCCGGCCACGGTGATGGTGCCGCTCTTCAGGTCCGCCTTCTGGACTTCGCCCTCGGTTCCCGCATGGTCGCCGCGCATCACCTTGACGGTATCGCCCACTTTCACCTGAGCGCTGCGGGTCTTCATCTCCTCGCGAAGCTCCTTGGAGAGGGCGGCGTGAAGGTACTTCTGCCGCCGGTGAAGGGGAGCGGAGAACCTCTCTTTTCGCTGTTTGCGTGGCTGTTTGCTCTTCATGGTTATCACACAATTATCGATGCGGCCGATGCGATCTTTCCGTACCGCTCAGCCACCTCTCTGGCCACTGGCCCCTTTATCTCCGATCCTTTGGGAATTCCGGCAGCGTCTGTGATGACCGCCGCGTTGTCCTCGAACTTGACCCTCATCCCGTCGGGCCTCCGGAACTCCTTCTTCTGGCGAACGATCACCGCGGTCATGATCTGCTTTCTCATCTCAGGCGTGCCCTTCTTGACGGATACCACGATCATGTCGCCGACTCCGGCACAGGGCATCCTGTTTTTGACGCCCCTGTACTTCTTCACCGAGATGATCTCGAGCACCCTCGCGCCGGTGTTGTCGGCGCATTCGAGGCGTGCTCCAGCGTTGATCGGCCTCGGTATGCAGGCCTTCAGACCCTTCATCGGACGACCTCCACCACGACGAAGGACTTGGTCTTGCTGAGGGGTCTGCACTCGGCGACCTTCACCACGTCACCGACCTTCGCCTTCAGGCAGGGCGGGTTGTGGGCGTGGAGCTTCGACCGCCTCTTCTCGTACCTGTCGTACTTCGTCATCTTCCTCTCGAACTCGCGCAGGACCACCACAGTATCGGTCATCTTATCGCTGACCATCGTTCCGTCAAAGACCTGACCGCGAACGGAAAGCTTTCCGTGAAAGGGACATTTTGGATCGTCACAGGCCTTCTCAGGTGACTTGACGCCCAGTCCGATATCCCTCATAATTTCCACCTCGATCTCCGTATTTTTTTGTTAATTCTGTTTTCGGGTTGTGAGACTAAAACTGAGCCCTCTGCCTTCACCTTCAGGCCCTGGGACAGGGTAAAAATGAAGCAGTTGCAGGACTTGGGAACGCATCTTGCTCCACTCCTGGTCTCGATCAGAAAGGTGTTCCGGGTTTCGTCGACGACCCGGCCCGATAACCCCACCAGGGAGGGGTTTGTCCCACCGGCGACCTCCACAGATAGGCCTATCAGCTCATGTCTGACGAGATTCTCAGGAGTTATCATCACGCTTTTGCACGCTCCTTCATTATCGTCTCGATCCTGGCTATGGACCTCTTTATCTCCTTAATCCTGCCAGGTTTCTCCGGGGCGCCGCCAGAGACGACGAGCCCCCTCTCCCGGATCAGCTCGCTATTGAGGGCGTCAAGCTCCTCGCCCAGCTCCTCGGGGCTCATATTCCTCAGTTCATCGACCCTGAATATCGCCATGTCAAGTCACCCTCTCGTCTCACACGTCGCTCTTCGGCTCTTCATCGGAGGCAGGAGCTTCCTCTTCGGCTGCCGGCTCTTCGGTGATCGCCTCTTCGACCGGTTCGGCAGAAGTCTCGGCGACGGCCGGGACCTCTTCTTCGACGACCTCCTCTTCGGCGATCGGCTCTTCGGCACCCGGTTCTGGGAGGACTTCCTCCTCAGCGATCTCGATGGTCAGTTCCTCGACGACTATCTCCTCGACGGGCCCCTCCGTCTCAGACTCCAGAAGCTCCTCCAGCTCGTCCTTCTTCTCCTCCGCGGGAGCTGGCTCTTCGGGAGCCTCTTTGGAGGGCGGAGCGATCTCGAACCTGTCGGGCGGTATGGCGTCGGGAGGCACTATCCTCACCTGGCACCCGATGGTCCCGAGCTTCTTCACCGCCACGGCGTACCCGTAGTCCACGATCTCCTGGGAGGGTTTGCCCGAATGCTTGACGTAGCCGGCCAAAAACTTCTCCACCCTTGATCGGGGTCCCGTCAGCTTGCCGCTGAGGATTATCTCGCAGCCGAGGGCTCCGCTCTCCATCACCCTCCGGAGGGTGGTCTGGCCCGCCTTTCTGAAGTACCAGCCTCGCTCCAGGGAGCTGGCCAGCCTGTTCGCCACCACCTGGGCGTTCAGCTCGGCCTTGCCCACGTCCTGGACGTCGATCTGGGGGTTGTCCAGCTTGAAGTTTCTATCCAGGTCCCGGGTCAGCTTTCGGATCAGTTTGCCGCCCTTGCCGATGACCATCCCCGGCTTTTCGGCGTAAACTGTGATCTGGATCCCCATGGGGGTCCTGTTCATCATCATGCCGCCGTACCCGGCCCGACTGAGCTCCTTGGAGAGATACTCGTGGACCAGGGCTTTGGTGAAGCCGTCCTCTACAAATTTCTTCTCTACGCCCAAGTCAGCTCACCTCGGTCAATATCATCTCTATCGATACCGTCTCTGTATCTTTGGGGGTGGCTCTGCCCATGGCCCTCGGCATCCAGCCCCTCAGGGTCCTCCCCTGCTTTGTGGAGACGTGGGCGATCTTCATCTCGGCGGGGTCGAGCCCCTTGTACTCGGCGTTGC
>CAZHAO010000093.1:0-7237 GCA_964530375.1 uncultured Methanotrichaceae archaeon | reverse complement strand
CGCCGCCTGGAGTATATTTTAGATCGTATTTTAGTAATTCGATATAACTGTTGTATCCTCGATGGACGTCTCCTGCCGGGATTAGATCGGGCCTCGCCGGGGATATGCTCCCTCCGAAAGGGCGGACGGCCGGGGCGGGCGACAGTCTGCCACGGGAGAGACCGAGCTACCAAAAGTTTTTAGGCATACGACCTACATATTAAAAAGTGGTGGTGTCGGATGTTTGGTTGGCTTTGGTTTCTGATTATAGGGATTGTTGCAGGCTGGTTGGCGGGCCAGATTACAAGAGGAAAGGGATTCGGGCTTATCGGGAACATGGTGATGGGTGTAATAGGCGCCTTCGTTGGTGGTTTTCTCTTCCGGCTGGTGGGCCTTTCTGCCCACGGTTTCATCGGATCGCTGATCGCGGCCACAGCCGGTGCGGTGGTCTTCATCTTCGTGTTGAGGTATCTTAAGAAGTAAGAAGGTCCGACTTCGGGGATCAGGCTCGATAGACGATCAGGCGGGCGTCAGGATGAGCTTTGATCCAGCTCACAACCTTCATTTAAGTAAAAAAATTTTAAAAATATAAATGAGTCCTATTATGGGGCGAGGGCATTCCGACACCCGTCCGTCCCATCCAGGAACTTGAAGACGAACGCCGCCTCCTCCCAGGCCTTGCCGATCAGCTTCCCGTAATAATCCAGATCGAACTCAGAGGCGTCCTCCTCAAGATCGACCTCCTGCCGGCCCGCATCTCGCACCACGTACCCTGCCGTCGTCCCCGGTGAGACCTTGATCCCCCTTCTCCGGAAGGCAGAGATCGCTGACGCCTGGGCGCACCTCTTCTCGTAGTGGAGCTTGCTTATCCTCCGACGGATGACCATCTCAGAGGGGTCTGCCCTCGCCAGCCCTCCGCGATACCTTCTTGCGATCTCCAGAGCCTGAGGCTCGATCCGGCGCAGCTCTTCGACGTTCCGGGCTTCGCCCATCTTCTCGAAGACCTCCATCTGCATTCGCCTTACATACTCTGGCGTGTCCCTCCTCCGGGCCGCGACGCCCCGCACCTTGAGCTTCCCCCCAGAGAGCCTGCCGAAATAGCGGTTGTAGGCCCCGAACCCGTCGGCCAGGGGGAGGAATACGATCCAGTCGTAGGGGTCGAGCTCAGTCCCGATCCCGGTGACAGCCTCCACCCGCTCCTTGAAGAGAGACGCATCCCCGCCTTTGACCCAGAGACAGTCCACGATCCCGTGGAGCACCTCCAGGTCCAAGCTCTCGGCGATCTGCTTGGCCCTGATCAAAAGCTCCCTCGATATGGAGGTGATCGCCTCGTGAACCTCGATCCTGCCGAACTTGGCGTTCTTGTAGCCGGTGTAGCCGAAACAGGTCACCAGCATCCACTTCAGCACCGAGTCAAGCCCTCCGTACCCGGGATCGACCTTCTTCAGCCTCTTGGTAAGAAGCCTCAGCTCCAGGAGGGGCTCGATGACCCCGCTCAAAAATCCCCTTCTTTCCGGCCCGTCAGCACAGCGCAGAGTCTCGGGAGAAAGGTTGTAGTTCACTATGATGGAGGGGTAAAAGGAGGTGAAGTCCAGCTCGTAGGCCCTCTCGTGCACTCCCGGATGAGGCTGGAAGATCATGCCGCCCTTGTCAGCCGCCCTCAGCTCATCGACCTTTCTCTGCCGTTCGGGATCGCTTTTTCGAAAGGGAACTGCGATGCCCCTTCTCAGGGCCTCGTAAACTTCGTAGTTGGAGATGAGGGTGCCGGGGGTGAACCGGGACGTCAGGTTGGGCGATAGGCCCGAGAGGCGCGAGGCCAGGATGACGCCTCCGATCCCGCCTTCCCGATAAGTGAAGCTGTTCTCTGTATCGATCAGTATCCTCCCCTCCGGGATCACAGCACCGTGCCTGTGCTCCACCTTCCCGTAGCTCCAATAGGACCGAGAGGCCATCTTCCTGAACCGACCGGTCCTGCTGATGGACGGGTCCAATCCGCGCTCTTTGGCCTTGGCGACGATCCTGGGAAGCCAGAGGTCTCCGTCGGGAAAAAAGATCAGGTCCGGATCGGCGACAGCTACAAGGTCGAAGAGATCCGCCAGCACTCGCCGTTCGTCTCCCTTGAGCCTCGTTTCTCGACGGCCGTTCACGACTTTCATCTCGGTCACCATCCGCGACCGACGGGGGTTGGCGTCCACCTCGATCTTCAAAGAGGTCAGGGGCACGTCGAAGTCCGGGTCAAACCGGGACTCGCCCTCCTCCCCACAGGGGAAGAGGCCCTTTTCGGCGAGATACCTCTGATCGAGCCTCAGATCGACGTTGTAAAGCTGGACCTGGAGTCGGGTCTGTCTCTCGATCTTCTCGGCCACATCCCTTCCCGCCCAGATCTCATAGCCATCGAGGGATCCGTAAACGGTGTCGAAGCTGCACTCCTCCACCTTGAACCGGCTCTCCAGCCCCTCGATCATCTCCCAGTGGGAGTGGGGATCTTCGAGATACATGAAAAAAGAGGGGGAGGACCGAAAGGAGAGGGGTTTGGGAGAGCTTCTCGACCGGTCCCACAGCTCCACAGCCCCCCGGTGATAGGAGTCAAATATCCACACCGTCCTTCTTCCCTGCCTTTTCCCGATCCCTCTCCTTCAAAAGCTCGATCAGAACGGAGAAGACCGCCGCCTCCAGGGGGTCGTCGAGGGCGTAGAAGGCCTCGCTGGAATGGATCTTCGCCATCTCGGCGAGCCTCTGGCCGCATATCTGGTCCTCTCTCTTCAGGGCTCGCGAGGCTTTCAGCCACCGTTGGGCCACCTCCTGGGACCCCATCCTCACGCTCTTGAAGGTTCTGCCCATCAGAACGCCTCCAGGGTTCTCTGGCCTTTCGGACCTGGCTTGAGCTTCTTTGAAGCCCGCTTGTAGACGGGCTTTTGCACCTCGTTGAAGACGAATACCCGGTCGGCGGACTTGGATATCTCTTCAAGGTGGGGATCGGTCCGGTCCGAGTACAGGAGCACGGCTGAGACTCCGGCGGCTTCCTTCAGGGCCCGACCCGCATACTCGGCCATCTCACGAGCATCTTCGAAGAGTCCGGGGTCGTGCTCGAATATGATCAGAGTCTGGTATGCCTCTTTTAAAATGGTCAGAAGCTGGTAGGCGGTGAACGCCCTCCGAACGTCCAGGTCGGAGAAACGGCGGTCGAGCTTGTCGAGGATTCGAGAGTAGTTTCCGCAGACGTAAAGGACCTGGAGGCGCTGGAGGTTGGAGCGGCCATTGAGAAAGCCGACCAGCACCTCCTCAGGTCCTACGAGGACGTTGAAGGTGTGGGTGGTGAGGGTGAAGGGGGGTTGGAGCTCAAGCTTCATGACAGCCAATTTAGCTCGGCTGGATGTAAAATCTACAGGGCGGACGGCGAAAGTATTTCTCTCGATATCGCTCAAATAATTTAAATCCGCATATCCATATCTATATCGAAGTTCAACGTCCTCGCCTTCATCCTCCTTGCCTTCGCCTTGGACGTAGACCCCAACCCGGCGATCGGATGGGAAGGCTCGTCGAGGATGTCCTCGCTAGGAGAGGCGGCCCTGCGGAGTCAAAGGCCGGCAACGAAAAGAGCTCACCTTCAGCGCCCAGATCGATGACGAACCGGCAAAATGACGACCACATTCCATGAGCTTCGCGATTGATTGAGGAGGAGATCGCATCGGGGAAGCCGCCGGGGGATCTTGCGCCATCCAGCAGCCGATGCCCGAGAGGGCGGTCTCCGCAGCAGGCCAGATCTCGGACCTCAGACGGACCCCGCTGGCCAGAAGAGAATCGCCTTTTTTCTCACCTCGTCACCTCCTTCTCCACCCCATCGCAGAACGCCCTGATCTGATCGTCGTCGAGCTTCCCCTCGGGGATTACAAAGACCCTGTACCCCGCCGCCGTGAGCTTCCTGACCGCGAAGGGATCGGCGTTCCGGGTGTCGAGGACGATTATCTTCTCTTTTTTAAATAATACGTCTGCAGTGTATCCGACCCGGAGAGATGTCTGGAGCCGGAACTTCAGCCCCCGAGCCTCCAGCTCGGAGACGACGCCATCGAGCTTGCGCAAATCTTACACCATCCTGAGCCGCCAATGGCAGAGAGCGTTATTATTTCTATCTCTGGCATCAACCCTCCAGGGCTGCGATCGACGGCGACCGACCGAGAGGATGACTGCCCAGAGAGGCGGGATTTGCGGATCGTCCGAGGGGGACCTGAAAATTGATGTGCGGTTTTATCTACTTTGGAAACCGTCAGGTCCAAAGCGGAGGTATGAGAGATGGTTGCCAGGGTGAGCAAGTTCGAAAGAGACGTCGTGGACGCCTTCAAGGGGTCGGCGGAGGACTTTCGGAACGGGAAGATCGAGACGGAAGACGACTTTTTGGCCTCCCTCTACCACCACCTCCGGGCCCATACTGATAAAAATAAAATAATGACGATGCTGATAAACCACCCCGTCGGCGACGCCAAACCCGCCATCTCGATATTCAAGGGCGCGGACTGCCTCGTGGTCATCGAGGCTCTGACCGTCACCCGGGACGGGAATAAAATCAAGCCCTACGACCGATCGAGGATAAAGGAGAGCATGGAGAAGCTGAAGCTCTGCGCCCCCATCGCCGAGAGGGGCTTTCTGATCCACATCGACGAGGGGGAGCCGGGGTTCGACGACGGCTTTGCGGAGTGGAAGGAGGAGTACTACAGAAACCTCTGGCACGAGGTCGAGGAGGATAAGACCTACCTCTTCGAGGTGAAGAAGGGGCGGACGAACAAGCGGAGAGTTTAGACTTCGAGCGCTGACCATGAACGAGCTCTACATATCCAGGATCGCCGCTCTTCTCGGCAAAATGGACGGCCAGGTGAGGGCGACTGCCAAGCTCCTGGAAGAGGGAAAGACGATCCCCTTCATCGCCCGGTATCGAAAGGAGGCGACGGGCGGCCTCGACGAGGTGGCCATCGCCGCCGTCAGGGACCTCCAAGAGAGTTATGGCGAGCTGGACCGGAGGCGAGACTCGATCCTGAGGTCTCTCTCAGAGCGGGGAGAGCTCTCGACTGAGCTGGAGAAGAGGATTCGAGCGGCCGAGACGATCTCCGTCCTGGAGGATCTCTACCTCCCCTTCAGGCCGAAGCGGAGGACCCGGGCCTCCGTCGCCCGGGAGCGGGGGCTCGCCCCCCTGGCGGAGATGATCTTCGAGCAGGGGAGGATAGACCCTCGGGCCGAGGCGACCTCTTTTTTAAATCCGGATGAGGGGGTCGGCTCCGTCGAGGAGGCGCTGGCGGGAGCCCGGGACATCATCGCCGAGAGGATCAGCGAGGACCCGGAGGCGAGGTCGAGGATCCGAAGGCTCTTCCTTTCCCAGGGGACCCTCAGGTCGAAGGCCTCAGGGAACCTGGAGGGGGAGGGCGCGAAGTATCAGGATTACGCCGACCGGTCTGAGCCCCTCTCCAAGGCTCCCTCCCATCGGGTGATGGCGATGTTGAGGGGGAGAAAAGAGGGATTTCTGACCATGCACGTGGAGCCGCCGATGGAAAAGGCGTCGGCGATCCTGGAGTCCCTATTCCTCCGGGACGGGGGGAGGGGACCTCCCTATCCCGCCACCGAAGAGGTCCGTCTCGCCCTGGAAGACGGCTATAAGAGGCTTCTATCCCCATCGATGGAGAGGGAGAGCCTCTCGGCCGCGAGGGAGCGGGCCGAGGAGATGGCGATGGAGGTCTTCGCCGAAAACCTCCGCCAGCTCCTCCTGGAGCCGCCCCTGGGAGCGAAAACGGTCCTGGCCGTCGATCCCGGCTTCCGGACTGGATGCAAGGTGGTCGTCATCGACCGATCGGGGTCCCTCATCGCAAAGGACGTCATATTCCCCCACCCGCCTCAGAAAGAGGTCCGAGAGGCGGCCGATAAGGTCGAAAAGCTCTGCAAAGAGTTCGGGGTGGAGTTTGTCGCCGTCGGAAACGGGACCGCCGGGAGGGAGACGGAGGAGTTTCTGAGGGACCTTAAGCTTCCCGGCAAGATCCCCATCGTGATGGTGGACGAGGCTGGGGCCTCCGTCTACTCGACGTCCCGGGGCGCGCGAGACGAGTTTCCCGACGAGGACGCGACGGTCAGAAGCGCCGTCTCCATCGGAAGAAGGCTCATGGACCCCCTGGCGGAGCTCGTCAAGATCGATCCGAAGTCGATGGGGGTGGGCCAGTACCAGCACGATGTCAACCAGAAGGCCCTGAATAGAAGGCTCGATGACGTCGTCGAGGTTTGCGTCAACGCCGTGGGGGTGGACCTGAACACCGCAAGCAAAGAGCTTCTCACCCGCGTCTCGGGGCTGGGGCCGAGGCTGGCGGGATCGATCGTCCGGTTCAGAGAGGAAAACGGCCCCTTCCGGTCCCGAGAGGATTTAAAAAAGGTTCCCGGCCTCGGCCCCAAAGCCTTCGAGCAGGCGGCGGGCTTCCTCTGGATCAGGGACGGGAAAAACCCCCTGGACGCTTCCGCTGTCCATCCCGAGAGCTACGGGATAGTGGAGTCGATGGCAAAAGACCTCGGAGCCTCCGTCGAGGATCTGATGGCCGACCCCGCCCTCCAGCAGAGGATCGACCCCCAGATGTACGTCTCCGAGGGGGCGGGCCTTTCCACCATAAATGACATCCTCGAAGAGCTCTCAAAGCCCGGCCGGGATCCGCGCCGGGAGTTTGAGCTCTTCGAATTCACCCCCGGCATCGAGAGGATGGAGGACCTCCGGCCCGGGATGAGGCTTTTGGGGGTGGTGACGAACGTCGCCGCCTTCGGAGCCTTCGTAGACGTCGGCGTCCACCAGGACGGCCTCGTCCACAAGAGCCAGATCGCAGACCGGTTCGTTCGGGACCCGGCGGAGGTGGTGAGGGTCCACCAGAAGGTCGAGGTGACCGTCCTGGAGGTGGACCAGGCCCGAAGGAGGATATCCCTCTCCATGAGGGAGAACCCCGAGATCGAGGGGAGAGACGAGGATTAGTTTAAAGCTTATCGATCAGTGGAGAGCCAGCGGTTGGGCAAGGTATTGTTGACGGGTCGGCTTACATAAACGGCTTTGCATCTGAACGTACGCTCTTAATCAGTTAAGTCTATATATGAACAGATCTAATTTTGTTACTAACTTCGAACTCCATCAAGTGTATGACTATGAGGAACAATGGCCTGATACCATCCACGTTCTTGCTATTATTCATATATCTGGCGTTACTGAGTGTCATCTATAAGTTGGAGGATCAAACCGAATTTTTAAAAA
>CAZHAO010000092.1:0-7309 GCA_964530375.1 uncultured Methanotrichaceae archaeon | reverse complement strand
GATTTCTTGACCATCCCAACCGCAGCAAGCTGCGGGGTATTCATTTTAAAATAATTGATCTTATTATTAAATAACTGCGGCCGTTGACTGGAATCCAACCCAGCAGTTAGCATATTTGCGCCCCTTGCTCGATCATTTTCCTTATCCAAGCCAGAGATTTCCGCGTCACCAACACCTCGGCGACGGTCTTGTGGGCCGCGATCAGCTCGTCCCTTGTGGCCATGTCGATCCCCATGTAGCAGGATGCGATGATGGGGTGGTGGTAGGCGACAATGGGTGGAAAGGCTATGGAGGACGACCAAAGATCAGTCACCAAAAGGTATATCGACGGCGAGTCTGATCTTCGTCTCATGAGACGCGGGGCTCTCATCTCGCCGTTGCCGACCGATACAGCGATCCTCAGATCTATCCTGATATCGATCTTGATTCTGATCTTCGCCTCCGCCTCCCCCACCCTGGCGGAGGGGCAGACTGCAGCAGACCTCCTCGAAGAGGCGAACCGATCTCTCGCCGAGGGGTCCGTCGCCGACGCCCTGGAGAGCCTGAATCGATCCCTCGACCTCGATCCGGACCAGTCCGAGGCCTGGCTCCTCCGGGGCGAGATCGCCCTTCACAACCTGAGCGATCGGGAGATGGCGGCAGAGTCCTTCGATATGGCCCTGAAGATAGATCCCGAGAACGGCTGGGCCTGGTACGAGCTGGGAAACTCTCTCAGCTTCCTCGGCCGGGTGGAGGAGGCTCTATCGGCTTACAACAGGTCTCTCGCCATCGATCCCGATAACGCCAGGGCCTGGAACAACCGGGGGCTGATCCTGGGGGTTCTCGGCAGGTACGAGGAGGCCCTACGCTCCTTCGACAGCGCCCTGGAGGCGAACCCGAACCTCGCCGAGGCCGCCCAGAACAGGGGAAACTCCCTCCGGGCCCTGGGGAGATACGAGGAGGCCCTGGATGCCTTCGACTCCGCCCTGAAGATCAACCCCGAGCTGGCGGGATCGGAGAAGGGGGCGGCCAGCGTCCTCCTCTCCCTCGGGAGGACCCAGGAGGCGATCGAGCGGTTCGACGGTGCCCTCTCGGTCGATCCGGGAGACGCCGTCGCCTGGAACGAGAGGGGCCTTGCCCTGGGAATCCTGGATCGGTACGAGGAGGCGGTCGAAAGCTTCAACTCGTCCATCGAGGCCGAGCCCGGATACGTCCCCGCCTGGTGCAACAAGGGGCTCGCCCTCCACAACTTGGGAAAAATCGAAGAGGCCCTCGACTGCTACGACTCCGCCCTGGAGATCGACCCCACCTTCGTCCTCGCCTGGTACAACCGGGGGATGGCCCTCCGCGACCTGGGGAGGCTCCAAGAGGCGGTCGAGTCCTACGACTCCGCCCTGGAGATCGACCCCACCTTCGCATTGGCCTGGAACAACCGGGGGGTCGCCCTCGAAGACCTGGGGAGGGTCGACGAGGCTCTGGAGGATTACGACCGGGCGACGTCGATCGATCCGGAGTACGAGATCGCCTGGTACAACAAGGGCTCGGCCCTCTTCAGCCAGGGTCGGTTCTTCGACGCCATGGAGTCTTTCGACGAGGTGACCAGGATCAACCCCGAGAACGCCGACGCCTGGCACAGCAAGGGGTCCGCCCTCTTCGAGCTGGGCCGCCCGAGCGAGGCGGTCTGGTGCTACGACGAGGCTCTTGAGATCGATCCCGAGAGGGCCGAGACCTGGCTCTCCAAGGGGGTCGCCCTCGCCGAAATGAGGAGGACGGGCGAGGCGATCGATTCCCTTGACAGGGCCCTCGATATCGATCCGGAGTACGAGGCCGCCTGGTACAGGAGGGGGATCCTCGCCTATGGCCAGGGCCGGGCCGAGGAGGCCCTCGAATCCTTCAGCCGGGCGGCGGAGCTGGACCCCGACCATGCCCAGGCCTGGAACAACCGGGGCTGGATCCTCCACACCTCCGGCCGAGACGACGAGGCCCTCGACTCCTTCGACCGGGCCATCGAGGCAGACCCGGACCTGGAGGAGGCCTGGAACAACAAAGGGGTCGTCCTCTCGGCTCTGAAAAGAGACGAGGAGGCCCTCGACTGCTACAACAGGACTATAGAGATCGATCCGGATCATGCCGACGCCTGGAACAACAGGGGGGCGGCCCTATACAACCTCGGAAGGTACGAAGAGGCTGTAGAGAGCTACGACAGGGCCCTGGCGATAAATCCGGGCTCCGCCGAAGCGAAGCGGAACCGGGCGGCAGCCCTCCGGATGATCGATGGTGTTTGACGAAAAACGGACCTGCGACGGCGGCGCGGGCGTTGCGGGCGCGCCGCCAGGGCGGCCTTCAGATGTTGCCGTATCTTTCCAGGTCGGCCTTCACCATCATGGCCACCAGCTCCTCAAACGACGTCTGCGGCTTCCAGCCGAGCTTTGCCCGCGCCTTCGAGGCGTCGCCCCGGAGCTCCGGCACCTCGGCGGGCCTCATGAACCGCTCGTCTATCTTGACGTGATCTCGCCAGTCGAGCCCCGCCGCCGAGAAGGCCATCTCGACGAACTCCCTCACCGAATGGCTCGTTCCCGTGGCGACGACGTAGTCGTCCGGCGCCTCTTCCTGGAGCATAAGCCACATAGCCTCGACGTAATCCCCGGCGTACCCCCAATCCCGTTTCGCATCCAGAGTTCCCAGCCTCAGCTCTTTGGAGATGCCGTGGCTGATCCGCGCGACCCCGTCGGTGATCTTCCTCGTGACGAACTCGATCCCTCGCCTCGGGGACTCGTGGTTGAACAAGATCCCATTGCAGCAGAACATGTCATAGCTCTCTCGATGGTTCACAGTGGTATAATAGCCGTAGACCTTGGCTATGGCGTAAGGGCTCCGGGGTCGGAACCGGGTATCCTCGTTCTGGGGCACTTCCCCGACGTTTCCGAACATCTCGCTGCTCGAGGCCTGGTAGAACCTAGCATCGTGACAGAAATGCTTGACAGCATCCAGGACCCGCGTAACGCCGAGTCCCGTCACGTTTCCGGTGAGGACCGGCTGGTTCCAGGACGTGGCTACGAAAGACTGGGCCGCCAGGTTGTAGACCTCGTCCGGCTGGGCCGTCTGCATCGCGACGTTGAGGGAGGACTGATCTGTCAGGTCTCCTTCGAGAAATATTATACTGTCAGCGATATGGCCGATCCTGGAGGTGTTGGGGGTGCTGAGCCTCCTGACTATACCGTATACCTCGTACCCCTTCCCCAGAAGAAGCTCGGCGAGATACGATCCATCTTGCCCGGTGATCCCGGTGATCAATGCCGTTTTTGTCATCATACTCAGTCTCCAAGTAAAATATATAAAATTTTTTATGAGATGAATTTTATTAGATCTTTTTTAATAATTCATCGTACAACATAATATGCTGGGATGCCACATCGTCCCAGGACTTTATCTTCTCTCTCGAACCGCTGATCTCCTTCCCCGAGAGCTCTTCAATCTTTTCGACAAGCTCGTTTATATCTATCGGCCTATTTATACCAAGGCAGGCTTTGCCATCGACGAACTCCTCTAACGCGCTGCCCGTCGCCACGATGCAGGGCGTCCCGCTGGCCAGCGCCTCGGCGACGGTGATCCCGAAGGCCTCGAAGGAGGAGAGCATGACGAAGATCCCCGCAGACCTGTAATGATCCAGGAGATCTTCTCGCGACAAGTCCTTCAGCCACTCGACCCGATCGCCGACCTCGAGATCTTCTGCCAGAGTTTTCAGATTCTCCTCGTAGGGACCCTTCCCGACTATCACCAATCGATAACCTCTTAAGGATGGCAACGCCCGAATTATGTATTGCACTCCTTTGTACTCCTCGATCCTGCCAACGTACAGGATCTTTCGTTCATCTCTCTTTTGGCTTTTCTCCTCAAATTCTTCCAAGTTTATGCCGTTCATTATACGTTCTATCTTTTCATCTGGCATATCGAAGTCCGTCTCTGCAAGTCTCCTTTCATAAAGCGATACGAAGATTACTTTATCAGCTGAGTTGAATATTTTCGATCCCATGAGCTTGTAAGGTTTAAGCAGGAAGTTTCTGAAAGGGGTGTGGCCCCTGCCATGGTAGTGGGGAGTGAAGACCAACCTTCTGCCATCCTTCGCCATTGCCGCGAAAAATGCTGGAAGTGCGTGATAACTGTGGGCATGAATCAGGTCACATTTGACCATCTTGAGATATAGATAGATTTGGGGGGCGAAGAAAAAGGCGTTGTTTGGGGCAAATGACCGAAATCGCCTCACATAAACGCCGTTTATCATCTCGCTCTTCCGTCGCTTTCCCGTCGGATCTGTACATAAAACCTCAACTTCAAAACCCCTCTTTTCCAGCCTCTCGCTGATCTCCTGGACGTGAGTTTCCACGCCTCCGATATCGGGGCGGTACCGTGGACAGACCTGAACTATCTTCATCTCAGAGCCTCCCTGAAGATTTCGGCGTATCTTTTTGAGATATCTTCCCAGCTCACCTCAGAAGCCTCGATCCTCCGGGATGTTGACGCATCAAAAGATCTCAAGATGGCGTCTCTTATCGCTGAAGAGTCTCCCGGCGGGACGAAGATGGCACCGTCGTAGCTCGACATGGACTCCGCGAGCCCCCCCACCTTCGTGGTAATGACCGGCATCCCATAAGTTATAGCAATGTGGGCAACACCGCTCTGAGACGCCCTCAGATACGGCAGGACCAGGAGATCTGCCGCGGAGAAGTAGAGCGACACATCTTCATCCGGGACGTACTCGTCCCTCAAAGTAATCTTATCCCTCTGGGGGGAGGCCTCTATAAGCTCTTTCAATCCCAGATCATCCCAAACCTCTCCCACCACCAGTAACCTGAAGGGGCCCGCCTCTTCGGGTGGGATCTGGCTGAAGCCCTCGATGAGGTGATTCACCCCTTTATACTTACGGATCAAGCCAAAATATAAAATTATATAATTCTCCTTTATCCCCAGCCTCCTCTTGGCCTCTTCCTTATCTATTTTTCTGTAGTGGTCGAAGGGGCCGAGGGGGATGACCCATATGTCTCTTTCAGGAATCCTGTACTTTTCAGCGATCAATTTTCTGTCCGCCTCGGAATGGGTAACAGCAATTATATTTCTCGTAATTATGCGTCCCATTAATCTAGAATACATCCTTATCGGCAATATCGATTCTTCTAGCGGATCGACCACCTCATGAAATTCTACGACGATCTTTTTGTGGAGAGCCAGACCATTGATCAGCGTCAAGAGGGCGTAAATGTGGCCCACCGAAGATGTCCACCACTGGAAGATCAAAATTTGAGGATCCTTTCTCCTCAAAAAACGAAATGCTCTGATCCAGCTTCTTGGAGAATCCCAGTCGATGTAAGACTCTTCGATCTCATCTTTGAAATCTAAATCGGATAGATTTTTGCCCACATGCTCCCTGCCAGGGAATAAAAACTTGGGCAGAAGCTTTCTGAATAAGACGACGGAAACTTCGTTATCTTTTGTTAATGCATTTGAAAGCCTGATGGTGTAGTAACTCAGCCCGCTCAGAAAATATTTCGAAGGACCAAATATGCAAATCTTGCTCATTGCTCTGGTGCTCCTTTTCCATCTCTTATCGAGGTTCTGGATTCTTCTTGAGGTTTTGGATGTCCCTCGGCCTTTTATCTTGATGACGCCGATCTCCAACAGTTATGTTCTTCGGATCGCCCGCGTTAACTTTCCCTCTTCAGCATCCTGAGATGATGATATCTCGGCCTTTCTTACGATAATCCCAAACTTCATCCCGATCCGCCGACCGTCGCCTCCTCGATGAGGAGGTGAGGCGAGCCGTCGCTGACCGGCACCAGCTGGCCGGACTTTCCGCATCGTCCACTATTGAATTTCAGATCGTTTCCGACGGCCGTGACCCTCTCCAGGATCTCCAGGATGTGGCCGGAGAGGGATACGTCTCGAAGAAGAGACGTCATCTCGCCCCCCTCCACCAGATAGCCGCGCTTGGCGTTGAACTGGAATACCCCCTCGGCGGTGGACACCTGGCCGCCTCTGCTCCCCAGAAGGTAGACCCCGCTTCCCATCTCCTCCAGGATCTCAGAGAGCTTCCAGCCGTCTTTTCCAGGGGCAACGTAGGTGTTGCTCATCCTCACCACAGGCCTTGAGCTCCCCTGGGCCCGGGCGTTCCTCGGGGTACCCCCCAGACGGCCCGCCGTCTCCCGGGAGTGGAGGTAGGACAAAAGGACGCCATCCTCGACGACTATCGTCTCACCCGAGCTGCTGCCCTCGTCGTCGAAGGGGTAGTGGCCGTAGAGGGGGAGGCTGGGGTCGTCTTTAACCGTCACCAGCTCTGAGCCGATCCTCTTGCCGATCTTTCCCTCCAGGATCGATCCGCCCTCAAGGACTATGTCCGCCTCGACGGCGTGGCCCACGGCCTCGTGGACGAAGACGCCCCCAAGCTCCTGGTCGACGACGACGGGAAAGCTCCCGCCTTCAGGCGCCTTCGCGTCCAGGAGGGCGACGGCGGTCTCTCCCGCTCGTCGGGCGAGGCCCACAGCGTCGACCTCATCGAAGAGCTCAAGGCCGCAGGTTCCGGCCCTGCTCTCCATCCCGGCCTGGTAAAGCCCCGCCCGACTGGCGACGGCGGTGATGTAGAAGCCCAGCCTCGTCGTCTCGTATTCGAGATCCCTGCCGTCGGAGCTGGTATAGCTCGTCTTAGCAACGACCTCGTTGTAGACCGCCTGGGTGCTGCCGACCCTTTTCACCCTCGCGGCGTCTTCGACCTCCCGGATCAGCCCGACCTTCTCCTCCAGCGACAGGTCGCCGGGTTCCTTCTTCACCCGTATCATCTCGCTCTTTCCTGGGAGCGAAGAGGCCAGCACCAGCCGCTCGTCTCCGCCTATCTTTTTGGCCGCCCGCTTCGCCGTTGCCAGATCTCCAGGGAGATCGTCGAGGCTCTCGGTCTGGACGAATCCCCAGGCCCCACCCAAAAGGGCCCTGATGGCGGCCCCCTGAAAGAAGCTCTCAGAGATCTCGTCCAGCTCCCCGTTGTCCAGGACTATCCTGGTGGTCTTGCCCCGGATAACCCGCAGATCATGAAACTCGTCCATTGATTTACCCGATTGGACGGCAAAAGCCCGATATAACTTAAAGCTTACGTGAGAGAACTTCGATTATGCGCGAATTAGCGTCCTCTGCGAGGGTTTTCATTAACGTCTTCCATGAGAAAGATCATTAACCGGCTTATTTTCCTTATAATGACCAATTTTGTGCTGTATCGTTGGAGGCATGGGGTGTTGTGTTGAATAACTCCACTGAGATCCTCATGCGATTGTCTCGTCCGGTCCTTTTT
>CAZHAO010000091.1:0-7383 GCA_964530375.1 uncultured Methanotrichaceae archaeon | reverse complement strand
TGAACGCTATCAGGGCGCAGAAAAGCTGATGCTGAAAAGATCATCACCGCCTCCGGACTCGGCTCGGAGGGTCGATAAAATGCAGATTATGTCACCCACCCACCACGAGGGCGAAAAGTGCCCCAGGAGGGGTTGCCTTTGAGAGGCGACCTGGCCAGGAGGGCTCTTCTCGTCATATCTCTCGGCCTTCTGGCCTGGCTCCTATTCTTCCTGGCCCGGATCGTCGCTCAAGGAGGTGCATGACTACGAGAATAAAGCGTTTTGAGCTGGTCGTTGCGATGACGATCCTGGCGTCCATCGTCCCGGCGGGCGGGTCGGTGTATACCGACGCTCCCGCCGACGCCCCTTCGGAGGAGGGCGCTTCGGAGACGAACGTCTCTGAAGGTCCGGCGGCGTTGGCGGATGCTCCCGTCGGGCCCACCCCAGCGGCAAAGACCAGCGCCAGCGGTGGAGCATCGAGGATCCCGATACCGGTGGTCAGCTCGGGGGAGATCGTGCCGATCCCAACCCTCCTGAACAAGGAGGTCTGGTTTGAGATAGAAGACCGCAACCTGGAGGGGAGCGGCCCCTACGGCAGGCTTGTGGTGAACCTCCTTCCCACGGGATCGCCGAACTTCAACCGGCTGCTGGAAGAGGCGGGGTACTCCAAGGTGAGAGAGTTCGAGCCAGGCTCGGCCAGCTGGTGGGATGATCCTCGGGCGCCAACGCTCCCCCGTCAAGAGGGCGACTTGGACCGAGGGAATGAGACGACGGTTCAGGTCAAGCGGTTTTACGTAGGTTGGGCCCAAACTAAGACGTACCATTACCCAGATTGCATATGGGCAAAGAACATCCCTCCGGGAAGCCAGGTCTGGTTCTCAAGCCCCGAGGAGGCAAGGGCCCAAGGGTACCTCCCCTGCGGCACCTGCAACCCTCCCTGAATTCGCTTTGCTCCTTCCGAATTTTAGGAGGGCTGGCGTGAAAGGTCCGTTCGTCTTGCCTGGCGTCCCAAACCGGCTCAGAACCTCCTTTTCGGCCTCTTCTTCGACCTGTTCTCGGGGTTCATCTCCCGAGCGACGCCGGCGGCGATGAACCTCTCCACCCTCTCCTCCCGGATCTTCCTCTCCTGGACCATTTTCTTCACCACGACGTAGTTGGCGATGAAGAAGAGGGGCAGCATCAAGAGGCATATGGCGGCGATCTGCCAGATCTCCAGGTGGTAAGAGACGTCCATGAAATATAAATCGGCCCACACGTATAAAAATTCACCGGAACTTCGATAAGAGCCTCGAATAGAACTCCCGCTCGTCTCCATCGGCGGTCCGGGCGAGCCTCTCGATGATCAGCTCCGGGGTGCTCTTGGCCAGGTGGTGGTACCGGGGGTTTCGATCGACGATCAGCTGGTAGTTCTCGTCGAGACCCCGGGCCTCGATCCCGTCGATCCGCAGAGGGGTCTTGACAAACCTGGCCACGTCCTCAGCGAGATGGCTGACGAAGATGGCGACAGACCCGCCACAAGAAAGCTCGTCGAGGAGGGAGGCTATGATCTTGGCCGAGGCGCCGGGCTCGGTTATCGCCTCCAGCTCGTCGGCCAAAACGAGCCTTCGACCCCGTCCAGCGAGGACGGAGAACTTTCGGATCGTCGTCTCGAAGGCCCCGGCGCCGAGGGTGCCACGGCTTTTTCCAAAGAAGTAGAGGCTATCGAAGATGGATAGTCGACAGGAGGTTGCCGGGACAGGAAAACCCATATGGGCCAGGATCGCCACCTGAGCCAAAAGCTCGATGAGGGTCGTCTTCCCGCCGGAGTTTACGCCGCTCAAGATCGCCGTCCTCTCCGTTGATCCGACGAAACCCGTCGGACCGACTGAGTAGCTGACGGGCTCGGGGTCGTCGAGAAATAGGTTTCTCCCCTCGGAAAAGCCGATGCAGGGGTCGTCGACAAACGAGGGCATCTTCAGGCCCCTCTTGATGGCGAAGCAGCCGAGGGAAAATCCGACGTCAAACTCCAGCAGGGCGATGGTGAGGCTCTCGACGAGGCTCCACTTCCCCGCGAGATCTCTCGCCAGATCCCGGCGGGACTTCAGCCGTTTCGCCTCCGCCCTCCTCCGAAGCTCTCCGAGGAAACGGATCAAAGCCTCCCGGTCTTCCTCCAGGGGGTAGCGGACCTCCGAGGAGATGATCTCATCGATGCTCGCCCTCTCGGCCCCCGCGAGGTTCAGATCAGAAGAGGCCCGCCGCCGCGCCTCCTTCAGGACGTCCGCAAAGGTCTCCCCCATCCGGGATTTGAAGAGCTCACGGAGGTCGCCGCCCCGGCCCAGGGCGGAGAGGAGGTCGTCCCCGGCGAGGGTCAACGAAGAGCTCTCGATCCTCCGCTTCAACTCGGCGTTGGCCCAGGCCACCGCCTCCTCCACCCGCTCTCCCAGCTCCGAGATGAGACGGTCGAGGCGCTGGACTTCGGGGTCGTCCTCGGCCCCGAGCTTTGAAAGTCCCCTCGCCAGCTCTTCAAGCCCCTCGAAGGCGGCGACTTCAGCGCTATCCAGGATCCTGGCCGCTTTGATGATCGAGTCGAGGATCTCCTGGTTCTCGTGGTAACGATGGAGGACCCGTTCCGGGACCAGGTACCAGTCCTCGTCGCTCTCCGCCTCCTCGACGTCGGAGAGGGCGATGGCATCGAGGGTTTCGCCGAGGAGGGTGACGCGATCGTACCCCGCGGCGAGGTCCCTCAGCTCCCTCAAGCTCTCCACCAGGTGGACGTCTGCGATCCTGTCGATCCCCCTCTCCTTCAACGCCCGGAGGGTCGATGCCGAGTCGACCGCAACCGCCCGGTTTCTCGCTCGCGGGCATGAGCCCTTCCGGAGCGGCTTAATCCGAGAGAGGTGAAGAGCGAGGTCGGAATCGACGAGATCCTCCGCCGAACTGATGGCCGACTCCGCAAACCTCCTGTTCTCCTCGATCATCTCCCGGCAGGAGGATGGGAAGAAGGTGGAAAGCTTCTGCTTCGCGTGCTCTGTGGAGGCCGACCTTGCCAAAAGCTCCATCAGAGATTCGTAGATCCTGACCGCCTCGTCGGTGGCGAGAAAGTCGGCGGGAGTGACGCCGCACTCAGCGCCCCGGGCTTTCTGGACGAGGGCCGCGGCCTGGCGCTGGCTCATCCCCCTCATCCCCAAGAGGCCCGCCACGTCCGCCGCCAGCAACGCCTCCAGGGCCTTCTCCTCGTCGCCGTAGTGGGCCGCGAGCCTTTCGGCAAGCCTTGCCCCAACCCCCGGAATATCTTTCAGCTTCAAGCCGCACCACAGTCGGCAGGAGACAATATAGCCGTTTCCCCAAAAGAAACCTTGATATCCGCCAAGCTCGGAAGTTTCGATCGTGCTGCTTCATGATATTCTGAAGATCGACGATGAGGAGGAGGTCTTTCTCGCCGAAGAGTCCCTCGCCGACCTGATCTCCCTCCCGGTGACCTCGGAGATCCTGGAGTCGGGGCCAAAGGTCGAGGAGTCGATAGAGATAAGGGAGAAGACGGGGGGAAGCGCGGGGGAGGACGGAGGCTCCCTTCTGGGAGTCGCCCTGAGGCTGACGGAGCCTGCGGAGCTCTGGCTCGTCTTGACGGACCGCTACTCAGCCGCCAAGGTCCTCGAATCCCTTCCCCGAAGATCGAGCCCGAAGGTCGTGAGGGTCGAGGAGAGGAGGTTTCTGGAGGGGCTGGTGGAGTGGCTCGCCGTCTCCCTAAAGGACGAGCTATTCTGCGAGAGCTGTCCCGTGAAGAGCCCGCCCCTCTTCGTCCCCGAGAGGATCGATAACCTTGAGAGGTTTCTGCGACCTCTTCTGCCGCCAGGGTCCGATCTGCTGGAGATATGCTGCGGGAGCGGCATGGCCACCCAGGCCCTGAAGAGGCTCGGATTTCGTCCCTGGACCGAGGAGATCGACAGCTGCGAGATCTGTATGGCGCTGAAGTCGGGCTATCTCGACCCAGAAAGGGCGATGGTCCTGGACGCCCGGCTGATGGACCGGTTCTTTCCTCTCCGCCACTTCGATGCGGTGGTGGGGTTCATGGTGGGGCTGATAGACGACGTCAACTGGTCCCTCTGGAAGGATATCCTTCTTCGATCTTCGAAGCTCGCGAAAGACCTGGTGATCTACACCACCTACACCGAAAGGGAGGCCCGGCTCGTTGCCGGTGCCCTGAACTTTTCCGGCTGGGGCGTTGAGGTGATGGCGAATCCCGACGACCTCGGGATCTACGATCAGTGGGCCTGCGTCGGACGGAGAAAAAGGTGACGAAAGGTTAATAGCGTCTCAGATCGAAAAGAAGGCAGAGGTGATGCTTGTGCCTAAGTTCAAGAAGAGAGACGTGGAGAGAAAGGGCGACAAGAAGACAGAGAACCTGGAGAAGAAGCTGATCGAGGAGAACCTCAATGATCTCGTGGGCACAGGCGGGGAAGAAGAGTGACCGTTTTGAATGTGAGAATCAGAGCCGGAGGCGGCGTCTCTGAAAGAAGGATAGACTTGGAGACGGGCCTCACCTACGACGGCCTCTTCGAGCTTCTGAATATCAACCCCGAGACGGCGGTGGCCCTTGTGGAGGGCCGCCCCGTTCCCAGCGACGATCTGGTGGAGGCCGGAGGCGTTGAGATCGTCCGGATCGTCTCCTCGGGATGACCTATATCGTCAAATGCTGCTGAGCTTTCTGCTAAGGTCCTTCAGCCGATCTATATTTTCCATCACCCTCGTCGACTCCCTCTTCTTCTCCTCCTCAAAATGTCTGATGATCTCTTCGAGGGAGATGGTGAGCCGATAGACCTTCATCGGCCTCCCCTTCCCGTCCTTCTTAATCTCCCGCTCCTCGACCCAGCCGTTGTTCCTGAGGGTTCTCATGGCGATGCTGACCTCCGGCTGCCGGAGGTTGGAGCCGATCTCGATCTCCCGAGAGGTGGCCTCATCGACGTTGGCGAGGTAGGTGATCATGCTGGCGACGTTTCGGGGGATGCCGAGATCCCTCAGAACCTCTACGAACTCCCGGTCGTCGTCGTCCAGAACTTTGACCGAAAATTGTCTCATAACAATCACATCTATTTTTCTGATAACAAATTCATTCTCATATAAATAGCTTATTTTTGTTTATCGCGAAAGATTATAGATTCAGCAGCCAGAAGCCCGATAGACCGATCCAGAGCGGACCCCCTTTCCCAGGGCCACCAGGTCCTCCAGGATCTCTCCCATCTGATCCTTCCCCAGATCGATATCGAACCTCCTCTTCAAATCTGCACGGATCTGATCCGAAGATAGGGGAAGATCTGAGCCGGAGAGGACCCTTTCGGTGAAGCCCACCAGGTCTTCGTGAACCGCCCAGGGGTAGATGATCCACCTCCACTCGGCGATCTTCTCCGAGTAGTAGTCGGGCTCGAATTCGGAGCTGATCTTGTGCTGGAGGACGGCGGTCCTCGTCTCTTTCGGCCCCAGGCTTTCGACGTAGCCGACGGCGGTGATGAGGGTCTCGCCGGTGTCGGTCACGTCGTCGACGATCAGAACCTTCTGGCCGGAGATCTCCGTCGCCAGGGGAAAGCGGACCGTCGCCTCGTCTTTTTTCTGGGCTCCTATCCCCCAGTGCTCGACCTTCATGCTGGTGAGGAGGTCGAAGACGAGAAAGTCGCAGACCACCCGGGCCGGGACGTAGCCGCCCCGGCCGATGGCCACCACCAGGTCGGGCCGCCAGCTCGAGGACTTGATGAGACGGGAGAGGGACTTTGCGAGATCGTAAAACTCGTTCCAGGTCACAAGGTCGCAGGGGAAGGACTCGGGGGTCATCGACGAGGGTATCGACGTTCATATTTAAATATTTTAAGCGCGGGGCAGAGTTCCGGATGATATGATAAGGAAAGGTGACGAGAAGGTAAATATACCATATTCTGCATCGCCTGGACGTATGGCAACGAAGCTGGACCCCTGGGGCGCTGTCTCGATAGACGATTACTCGAAGCTCTTCGAGGAGTTCGGGATATCGAGCTTCGAGGATATTCTGCCCCAGATTGACGATCCCCATCCGTATATGAAAAGGCACATAATATTCGGCCATCGCGATTACCAGAAGGTCGTCCAGGCCATGAACGATAATAGGCCCTTCGCGGTGATGAGCGGGTTCATGCCCAGCGGGAGGGTCCATCTTGGCGGGAAGATGGTGATGGAGGAGATCATCTGGCACCAGAAGCACGGTGGGGACGCCTTCGTGGCCATCGCCGATATGGAGGCCCACTCCGTCCGGGGGATCAGCTGGGAAAAGTGCCGGGAGATGGGGATCGAGGAGTACGTGCTGAGCATCATAGCCCTGGGGCTTGAGCCGTCGGCGACCATATACTTCCAGTCGAAGAGCGGTGCCGTTCGGGATCTCGCCTTCGAGCTCGCAGCCGCCGCGCGGTTCTCGGAGCTGGCCGCCATCTACGGCTTCTCCGGCGAGACGAACGTCGCCCACATGGTCTCCGTTATGGTCCAGAGCGCCGACATCCTCCACCCCCAGCTCGCCGAGAACGGCGGGCCGAAGCCCGTGGTCATCCCCGTCGGCTCGGACCAGGACGCCCACATCAGGCTGACCCGGGACCTGGCCGGGAGGATGAGAAAGTTCCTGGTGGAGGAGAGGGAGGGGTATGTCAGCCTCCGGGGGAAGGCGGCGGGGCCCGAGATGATCGAGGCCGCCGCCGCCCGCCTGGGAGAGATGGGGTACCGGAATGTGAAGAGGTACGAGGAGCACATCGACGTCTTCGATGCCAAGGCGACGGACGCGGGAAGGGTCGAGGAGGCGATGAGGGAGCTCGAGGTGGAGGAGGGCGGGTACGGCTTTGTGCCTCCGGCGTCCCTCTACCATCGGTTCATGACCGGCCTCACCGGCGGCAAGATGTCCTCCTCGAAGCCCGAGAGCCACATCGCCCTCACCGAGGACCCCGAGGAGGCGAAAAAGAAGGTGATGAGGGCCGTCACCGGCGGGAGGCAGTCCCTCGCCGAGCAGAAGAAGCTGGGGGGCGAGCCGGACAAGTGCACCGTCTACGAGCTGATGTTATTTCACTTATCCGAGGACGAGGCCGAGCTCAAAGAGATCTTCGATGAGTGCAAGAGCGGCGAGAGGGTCTGCGGGACCTGCAAGAAGGAGGCGGCCGAGAGGATCAAGCAATTCTTGATCGAGCACCAGCGGGAGAGGGAGATCGCGCGGGAGAGGCTTTCGGAGTACGGGCTCTAAAGTTAGGCGGAAGCCAGCACCCCACTTTTTTTTTAATCGATTTTGTAGGCTGAAGTTCGTATCCGAAGGATTGCTCGGAAATAAAAATGAGCAGGCGAAAGCGGTAGAATCGCTGTGCCGAGCCCATCAACGTTGGTTACGGCCAAATTAGGATTAAATAAAAATAAAATGGACCTTAAAGT
>CAZHAO010000090.1:0-7498 GCA_964530375.1 uncultured Methanotrichaceae archaeon | reverse complement strand
TTCCGGGTCTATAAGAAGGTGGAGGGGTCAGAGAAGGTGCCCCACTCCGAGTACCTCGTCCACTCCGTCCCCGAAGACTACGTATTCCACCTCCCCGTCGTCTCCCGGGCCGTCCGGCTCGCCCACAGCGTGAGAAAGCAGATGCTCTTCGCCTACGCGGACGACGGCGAGGTGAGATACCTGGAGATCAGGCGGCTGAAGCCCTGACCATGATCAAGAAGAGGATATCTCTTGAAAATCAGCTCAATGGACTCGGCGGGATTCGAACCCGCGGCCTCTACCTTGCGAAGGTAGCGATCTACCCCTGATCTACGAGCCCTCAGTTAAAACGGTGAATAGAGGTCTTCAGAGGAGTCCTACCTCTTCCACCTCTACCGACTGGACTCCTGCCACCCCTGCGACGGCGGCCTCCAGCCCCTCGGTCCCGGTGACGCCCTCCGCCAGGATCACGGCCATCATCAGCGCCTTCAGGCCGAAGGCGATGGGCTCTTCGGCGAAACCGTGAAGCCTCGCCCCTTTCGGAAGGACTGACTTTATCTCCTCCTTCATCTTCTCCATGTCAACGTCGGCGCCCTCGGGCATCACCTTCAGCTTGGCAGCAACTTCCCCCATTCCCTCACCTCACGGTCCCAAGAACCCGCAGCTGGGGCAGGTATAGGGGTTGCTCTGCTTTCTGCACTTGTTGCACCTTATAACAATCTCCCCACAGTTGGGGCAGGGGAACCTGGCGCCACCCGGCCCGATCAGCGTCACTCCGCATGACATGCATCTTTCTGATTTTTCCGTCATGTTACTCTCTCTACCTGGCTTTGATCGATCCCAGGGTATAAACTTTCCCTTACGTCAGGACCGCTCCGACCAACACATCACCCTCTTATAAGGGTTCCGCCCTCCCCCGCCCTCAGGTTCGCGATGAAGCGGCTCGGGTCCCTTCCGTCGAGGACGAGGCAGCTCTTCCCCGACCTCCTCAGGATCCGAAGGGCTCCCTGGTCGATGCAGGTCTTCCTTCCGATGAGCTTCTCGGCCGCTATATCGACCACGACCCTCTCCTCCAGGATCACGCCCTCGACGTCCGTCGCCTTGACGAGATCGGACGATAGCCTTGCGGCCACCAGGGCCGCCACGGAGTCGGAGGTGTAGTCCCAGGTGTGCTCAAGCCCCCGGTCGTCCTCTCTCAGAGGCCGGTAGGGGAGGAGGATTCTGACCCCGGAGTCGGGCCTGGAGATATCGTCGGTCAGGGAGGCGCCCGTGCCGTCCGCCAGAAAATGGGCGTACTCCTCCATCGCCAGTATCGCCATCCAGTGAGCCGTCTCCTCCGAGAGATGGTACCTATCGAAGAGATCCCTCACCAGATCCGCCATGGGGCCGCCGCCGGGAACCACGAGAAAAACCTCCCCCTCTCTCGATAAGTTCACAAGGCCTCTGACGATATCTCTAGAGACCTCGATCAGACTTCCGCCAATCTTAACTACGCAGAAGGCCATGGCGATATCGAGGCCTGCAAAGTATATCTGAGGTGCGGGACGTGAGCATTGAAAGGACGATATGGATAGAAAAGAGCGCAAAAGTCGATATTGGATGTAGGGTAAAGGAGGGAGACTAAAGTTCATCGACTTTTGCTATTCTGGCTAACGTCATTTGTCGAATATAAGCCTTTCGGTAGGCCACTGCATTTAAGTCTATATAAACGTTGTGGTTAAAATGAAGACGCCGCTGCTGGCCGCTGACGCCCTCGTCCTCTTCGGCGGGGGGATCGTCCTGATAAGAAGAAAGAACCCTCCATACCAGGGGTTTTGCGCCCTTCCCGGAGGCTTCGTGGAGGTGGGGGAGACCGTCGAGGAGGCGGCCAAAAGGGAGGCGAAGGAGGAGACGGGCCTGGATATCACCCTCTTGAAGCTGGTGGGGGTTTACTCGAAGCCCGATCGCGACCCTCGGGGGCACGTCGTCTCGATCTCTTACCTCGCCGAGGGGAGGGGTGAGCTTTCGGCAGGGTCGGACGCCGGGTCCGCAGAGGTCTTCGATCCGGAGGATCTTCCGCCTCTCGCCTTCGACCACGATCAGATCATCCGGGACGGGCTGGAGAAGCTTTAAGATCTCTTCGGTCAGGAGATGGGGCTTGCATGGCCGACGATATCAGGGAGATCATAGAGAAGTACGCCCTTCAGAACGCGGTGAAGTACAGGGCCGCGCCCCAGGTGGGTGCGGTGATGGGAAAGCTGATGGGCGAGCACCCGGAGCTTCGGGCGAGGGCGAAGGAGGTCTCGCCCCTCGTCGCCTCGGTCCTCTCGGAGGTGGCGAGGACCGGCCCCGAAGTCTGGGAACGAAGGCTCGCCGAGATTGCGCCGGAGCTTCTGGCGGAGATCGGCGCGAAGAAGGAGCCCGAGAAGGGGCTTCCGGCCCTTGAGGGGGCCGAGGGGGGCGTCGTCATGAGGTTCGCCCCGAACCCCAACGGGCCGCCCACCATCGGGTCCGCTCGCGGCATCATCATCAACTCCGAGTACGTCAAAAGGTACGGCGGAAGGCTCCTCCTCCGCTTCGACGACACCGACCCCGTCAACAAGAGGCCGATGCTGGAGGCCTACGGCTGGTACCGTGAGGACTGCGAATGGCTCGGCGCCGTCCCCGACGAGGTGGTGATCGCCAGCGACCGTCTACCCGAGTACTACAAGGTGGCAGAGGAGCTGATCAGGAGGGGCGGAGCCTACGTCTGCCGGTGCGACCAGGCGGCCTTCAAGGCTCTTAAGGACGCTGCCAAGCCCTGCCCCCACCGGGACCAGAGCCCCGAGGAGAATATGGCCCTCTGGAGGGAGATGATGGATGGCGGCCTGGGCCCCGGGGAGGCGGTTCTGAGGATAAAGACGGAGATCGCCCACAAGGACCCCGCCCTTCGGGACTGGGCTGCCTTTCGGATCGTGACCGCCGACCACCCGAGGGTCGGCGAGAGGTACAGGGTCTGGCCGCTCCTGGACTTCGAGTCGGCCGTCGAGGACCACCTCCTGGGGGTCACCCACATCCTCCGGGGAAAGGACCTGATGGACAGCGAGCGGAGGCAGAGGTACCTCTACCGCCACATGGGCTGGGAGTACCCGACGACGATCCACTGGGGGAGGATCAAGATCCACCAGTTCGGGTCCTTCAGCACCAGCGCCCTCCGGCGGGCCCTGGAGGCTGGAGAGTACGTCGGCTGGGACGATGCCCGGATGCCGACGGTCAGGGCCCTGAGGCGGCGCGGGATCCGGGCCGAGGCGCTGAGAAAGTTCATGATCGACCTTGGCGTCGGTGAGACGGACATCAGCATCAGCATGGACTCGATCTTTGCCGAGAACAGAAAGATCATCGACCCGGAGGCGAAGAGGCGCTTCTTCGTCAACGACCCGGTCCCCCTGGAGGTCGAGGGAATGGTCCCAACAATCGCGAAGGCCCCCTTCCACCCGACCCTCGACCTAGGATTCCGGGAGATCCCTGCGGGGAAAAAGCTCCTCGTCTCGTCTGACGACCTGAAAGACCTCAAGGTCGGAGCAAGCCTGAGGCTCAAAGACCTCTGCAACGTCGAGATCGTCTCCACCGATCCCCTCCGGGCGCGGGTCGTCGGGACCGACCCCGGCCAGGCGAAAAAGATGAAGCTCCGGATCATCCACTGGGCGCCGACTAATGGCATCGCCATCAAGGTGATGCGACCTGACGGCGTCGACACCGGCATCGGCGAGTTGGGCATCCGAGACGACCTCGGCAAGGTCGTCCAGTTCGAAAGGTACGGCTTCGTCCGGATCGACTCTGTGGCGGATGACGAGGTCGTCGCCTACTTCGCCCATCGGTGAGGTGCCGGCGAAGGAGGCGAGATGGCGCTCTCCTCTCCCGTCATTAGAGAGTAACCTCCACCTCGTCCCCGTCCGATAGGCCGAGAGCCTCCCGCAGGTTGACGGGGGCGACGAGCTCCAGGAGGGTCGCAGGGTAGCTCGTCCTCTCGGGACGGACGATGGCCCCTCGTATCCCGCAGATTCTGACGGGGCGGCAGATGCACGCGCCGAAGGCTCTCCCCTCGACAAGAAATCCCTCGATCCTGATCGAATCGGGGTGGGAGTCGTCGAGGGCGAAGGGCCGGTCCAGCTTCAGGTTCAGGGTTCCCGGGAAGGGGAGAAAGCCGAGCTTCTCGGAGAACTGGCTCGAGTAGCCCTTCATGGACGTGTAGCTCCGGCCCTCTTCAAGGCCGGATGCGACCTTCCCAGTGATCCTCGACGCCTTTGGATCCTCGAAGGTCTTCTGGCAGCCACCTAGATCCGCATCCTGCCTCATAACCCCATCCTCGGCGATCCTCGCCATCTGCCCCTCGTTGGAGACCGAAGAAAACCCTCCTCATATTTGAGATGCTAGCTAGATGGTGCGGGACTTTATATAGTGTTCACCGCTAAGCAGGGCCTTCGTGATAGCCTATTGGAGCCAGAATCGTCACGGAGGGATGGAGATAAAGAGCGATGAGCGAGGGACTACAACTTCGGTTCTCGGGCCTTTGCCGTGGCCCGGTGGGAGAGCTACGAGGATTTCGATATCTGAAGGGTAATCGCCCGACAATCTCGATAGACTATACATAAGCAGCTTTGGCCACGCGAGGTTGTTCCGCATCATCACCGTGCTGGGTGGTTCTCGCCCAGCTGATCTTGGAATTTCTCCTGGGCACCATCCAGGTCGCTTTATCGGATAGAGCGGTCCCGAGGCTCATGAGAGCCAAAGCCACGCCGGTATGGTTGATAGCGTTGATCATCACCTCCGCATCTGGATCCATCCAGTGAACACTCTAGCCCCCATCCCAGTAAAAAGCCGATTCTATAGGCTCTAATATGAGATTTCAGCTGTAAGTATTTTCATCTCTGAACGATCCCCCGAAGTTAGTCAACTTAATTTATATCACTGCATGATATAATATTCTTTTAGCATGTTCCTTTTGAAACAAAGACCGATGCCAATTTCAGAAATATTCAGGATAACGGACCACAATCTCGCTATTGGCGTCTTTGAGGGTTGCCACCTCTCCGTCGTCCCAGACCATGTCGTCCCGCCCCCAGTAGAGATCACTTTCGATGTCGTTGCCCTGGCCGGTGTGGACCAGGACAGAAGCTCCGGGGAGAAGGACGAAGCCTTCAGCGAAGGAGTAGGTGTTGTTCTCATCGTCCACCAGGGTCCAGAAAGTGAAGTCCTGGCTCGCCATCCCGGGGTTTGCGATCTCCACCCACTCATCCTCGTCTGCATAGCTGATGCCAACTATCACAAGTTTCTCCGGTGGCGTGACTATCTCGAAGCGGACAGACTTTCTGTCGTCCAAACCGCTGAATTCGGCGTGCTTTCCATCCCTCACCTGAACCTCGACCTGATACGAACCACTAATATCCGGTCGATAGTATGGGGCAGTCCAAGCCCACCGATTAACCGCCGTCCAGTTGGTCATAGGTTCGTCGTCGAGGAAGAATCTGTATAGAACCTGGTCTCCGTCTGGATCTTCTGCATCAGCTGTCCAGGTGATGATCGTCCCTGCCTCTTGTGGGCTCGTCTTATCCGATGTCAGGTCGATTATCATCGGCGGTTCATTTGGAACGGTCGAGCTTGCGGGTGCCATATAGGTACTAGATGCAATGCCTTCGACGCATTCCGGAGCGTTAATAGAGACGGAGACCGTCCTACTGGCCGTGGTCGTCGTAGAGGGCGAGGTGTACTCGATCACGTACGTCCCAGTAATAACCTCCTCTAACTGATCCAGGATTACAGAGAAATCTGCCGAGTTTATGTTGATCCACAAACCGCCTGAGTTCTGAGCAAGATCTCTCATGTCTGCGTACAAAGGAAGATCCGATCTCGGAATGTTCGATGGGATGGTCCCAGAACGGAAATCCGGAGATACGGCTACGAGCATAACGCCAGCGTCTAACAAGTCCTGCTGGACATCATCCTCATGATACGGTGAGTTGGACCAGCCATCGCCTCTCTGCATCGAAGGCTCGTCCGTTATCACTATTATGATCTTCTGGGCATCCGGCCTGAATCCAAAGGATAACGCTGTAGCTACGCCACCCAGTGGGTCTTCAGGACGCTTGTAGTTGCCGCCGGATGCTCGGAGCAGATCTATCTCTCGCTTAAAGATCCCTGCGTCCTCAGTCCATTCGATCTTTGGCAATACCTCTGTCTTGAATGTAACGAGGGAATACCTGGCGTCGATATTGCTGGACTTGATTTTATTGGTCAAGTCATCGACTTTGGATTGCATCGCGTCGATCTCATCGGCCATGGTGTCTGTTTCATCAAATACCACCGCGAGGTCGAGCTTCTGGCCAGAGGCTCTGCCCGTGAAGTAGAAGTTGTCTATTGCGACCTCTGTGCCGTCTTCCTCCACCGTGAAATCATCTTTCACGAGGTCGCCAGTCGAGGCGCATAATTCATCGATAAAGACGTTAGCTTTGATCTTCGGATATGCCGTTGGATCTATTCCAATGATTTGGACAATATTATCCTCTGAAGAAGAGCCATCTATGTCGGATACGGGTTGGGCCAGGGCCTGCCCGCATACAAAAATACTTGCTGTAATCAGGATGAGAATACCTACTGCTCCTTTAGCGTTAAATTTTGTCATAAGCTCCCTCAACCTCGTATCCGCTGTATCTTTGCTAGTGCTCTGGAACATTGATTTTGCAATTTGCAAAATTCTCTCTTCCGCCGCACCTCATGCGTACTGGCCGAAGGCCACCTCGGATACCTCTTTCGTCGTCTCGGAATGAGAGTCGGCGATCTTGGATCGAGCCCGCTCGAAGTCCCGATGGCAGACGACGTCCCTCTCCTCCCTTATCGCGAACATCCCGGCCTCTGTCGCCAGGGCCTTCAGGTCTGCGCCGCTGGCGCCATCGGCTCCGTCTGCGATCCTCTTAAGGTCCACGTCGGGATGGAGGTTCATGCTGGCGGTATGAATCGCCAGGATCGAATGTCTGCCGGCCTTATTCGGCAGGGGGACGTATATCAGCCGGTCGAACCTTCCAGGCCGGAGGAGGGCCGGGTCGAGCATGTCCGGCCTGTTGGTGGCGGCGATCAGCTTCACCTCGCCCCGGGGGTCAAAGCCGTCCATCTCCGCCAGAAGCTGCATCAGGGTCCTCTGAACCTCGCGATCGCCGCTCGTCGCCCCGTCCATCCTTTTGGAGCCGATGGCGTCCAGCTCGTCGACGAATATGATAGCAGGCGCCTTGTTCTGGGCGAGCTCGAATAGCTCCCTCACCATCCTCGCGCCCTCGCCGATGTACTTCTGGACGAGCTCGCTTCCCACCACCCGGAGGAAGGTGGCCTCGGTGCTGCAGGCTACGGCCTTCGCGAGGAGGGTCTTTCCGGTTCCCGGGGGACCGTAGAGGAGGACGCCCTTTGGGGGCTCTATCCCCACCTTGACGAAGAGGTCGGGCCTCTTCAGGGGCAGCTCCACGATCTCTCTGATCTGGGAGATCTGATCTAGTAGCCCCCCGATCCTGTCTCT
>CAZHAO010000089.1:0-7543 GCA_964530375.1 uncultured Methanotrichaceae archaeon | reverse complement strand
GTCCTGGGTATACACGCCGAAGTGCTCGCGATAACAGCAGCCGACCCAGTTGCCTGGCTGATACTGATAACCCCAATTATGGCTGGCGGCTTCTTCGAAAGAGACGTCGAGGACGTCGTTGGTGACCTGGAACGTGGCTTGAGACAATCCAATTGACAGAACGATAAGCGTTGCCGCGAGAAACAGACTCGAGGCATATTTGTGATATTTATTAATATACAAATGCTCCCTCCGCCTAACATCAGCAGAGTCCCCACTACAATTATAGGATATAAATTTTGCCTTACAGCTCAAACGTTATGATTCAACGGTACTCAAAATATCAAGACTATTGTGGTCCGCGCGATCTACAAAAAGAGGAGGTATAGAGGAGGGATGGAAAATGATGGGGCTGTGAGGCGACAGATGGAAAGAAAAAAATTCGTCATCGCTAAATGGTGGATCTGAAAGATTAATTGATCTGTCGAGTTGAGGAGATCAGTAGACCTCCTCCAGGTCCTCGATGTAGGCGAAGGCGTCGTCGAGCTGCTTTTTGGCCCTGGTCTTCCGGCTCTTCTCGTCCTGGATCGCCTGGGCCGCCTGGGCGTAGAGCATCTCCAGGTCCGAGACCTGGCCGAGGGTGAAGACCGAGAGGATCTTGGGCCTCCCCTTCTTTATCACGATCCCCTTGAAGACCTGGCCTATCTTAGTCGATAGCTTCTCGACGGCCTTTGTGATCTCGTCGACGTCCAGGTACTCTCTCGACCCCTGGATGATGATCATCGCCCGGACGGCGTCCTCGTAGACGTCGGCGGGGTAGAGGAGGCCGCTGGGCTTGAGGCTCCCCTCGATCGCCGAGGTGAGGGAGGTCGTCTTCTTGTCCGACTCGTAGAAGCCGATGGTCCCCATCCCCAGGCCACCCCGCATCACCGTCTTGAAGTCGCCGAGGTCGGTGACCGAGAGCATCTCGCTGTCCAGAGACTCGATGAGGAACAAGATCCGCTCCGCCACCATGTCGTTGATCTTGTCGTAGGCGGCCTTGATGTCGCCGCTCAGCCTCTTGAGGTACTGGTTGTCCACCAGGATGATGCCGTCGGGCCCCACCTCCATGATGTCCCTCATGCTGAAGGCCGCGTTCTGGAGGTATATCGACCCCTCCTCTCGGAAGGGGAGGACGATGACGGCGATGACGGTTATCTTCTTGTACCTCTCCTTCAGCTCGTGGATTACGAGCGGCGTGAAGGAGGAGCCGGTCCCCCCGGAGGCGGAGGTCATCACGAAGGCGATGTCGAAGTCTCCCCTCCTCTCGATCTCCTCCATGATCATCTCCCGGTTGTCCCAGAAGCCCTGCTTTCCTATGCCCCGATTAGCTCCGACCCCGTGGAGGTTTGGGACGTGGAGCCTGTCTTTGGCGGCGGTGAACTTCAGCTCCTTCAGGTCGTTGATGGCGGTGTTTATCGCCAGGGTCTCGACCCGGCTGGGAAACTTCTGCCTAGAATAATATTTTGATAGTTTTGAGGATCCGCCGAAGGACTCCCTGTTGACGGCGTCGAGTATCCTGTTCCCACATTGGCCGATCCCCAGCATCAGTACGTTCAACATAGATCTCCTTCCATACTTCAATAAATGCGAGACCCGCCCGCTGTAAGCCGTTCGATCTTTTATCTGCCCTTCTTTCGGGACCAAAGCATATCCGATGTAACATCAAACTCCGACTTAATATTTATATTCTTTGTACCGCCTGAAGAGCCAGACCCCTATTATCAGGACGGGGACTATCGGCAGGTAATAGAGGTACTTGTACTCCCTCTCCAGGACGGAGACCTCGAAGGCCGTCTCCGTCTGCATCATCTCCCCGTCGCCCTGGTAGCTGGCAGCAAGGCCGAAGGCGTAGTTACCGCTCCGGGAACCCTTGACGGTGGCGGAGTAGGTCTCCGATCCCCCCGGAGGGACCTCAAAGAAGCTATCTTCGAGGCTCCCCTCCACCAGATCGAGCCCCTCCCCGCCGGATCTGGCCTCGGCCTTCACCTCCACCCGATAAGCGCTGGCATCGCCATCGTTTTTGACGGTGATGTTGATCGTCCCCATGCCGCCGTGATCGATCGGCTCAGGCGAGTCGACCTTCAGAACCAGGTCCGGCTTTCTCTTCGGACTCACCTCGATGGTGACGGAAGGGGAGCTGGCGGAGTAGATCGTCGACTTGGAGTCGGCGTACCTGGCCAACGTCTCCGGCACCTCCACCTCGCCCTCGGTGGCCGCCACCATCGAGTAGACGGCGAGGTCCGCCTCGCCGGGTTGTAGCTCGCTTTTGATCTTGGGGGGGTATCCCGCCAGGTACCTGAACTGGGGAAGAGGCGGAGAGTCCTGGATGGTCACGTCTCGGGCGGTGTCGTTCCCGGCGTTCTTCACGGTGACGGTAACCTTCACCTCGTCCCCGACGCTGACTCCGGTCTTGTCTGCCGTCGTCGAGACCTCCAGCTTCGGCAGGTTCCGAGGGGCCATCGCCATCTCAGTGACGTACTTGTTGGGGTATCCGTAATCCGTCCGATACTCGGCCCTCATCCTGACCGTCTCCTCGTCGAAGATCTCGATCACCGTGAGGGTCAGGCCGCCGTTTTCTGCCCCCTCGTCGAAGTTTGCATCAATGTGGTCTTCCATCACCCTCCAGTCCTCGAAGTCGCTCGCCCTCTTCCAGACCTTCACCTCTATCAGCCCGTCCATTACCGATACGACGCTTATCAGCTCCACCCGATAGTCTCCGATCTTGACGCCTTCGCCGGTCCTGAAGGAGAACTCCCGGGAGGTGATCTCATTGTTATCCTCGTCACCATCATCAGAAGCTCCGACCGCCATCGGTGTCAGCATGGAAGATACCAGGAGCGCGAGCAGCACGAGATAGATCAGACGCATTCCCACTCACCGAAGCTAGATATGGTTAATCCAAACGATCGATATAACGTTTATGATCTCTACGACATTAAACGGTGGATATAACGTTTATGATCTATGCGATCTCCAAAATCCATAAACGGTTGAACCGTCACCCCTCGATCTCCAGGCTGAAATCGATCCACCTCGCAGACCTGGTGAGGGCGCCCAGGGAGACGACGTCCACCCCCGCGGCGGCATAATCCGAGACGTTCTCGGGGGTAATCCCCCCCGAAGCCTCCAGGAGGACCCGATCCCTCAGACCCTCCCTCTTCAGAAGCTCGACGCCCTCTCGGATCTTCTCGGGCCGCATGTTGTCGAACATTATTATGTCGGCCCCGAGGGATGCCGCCATCAGCATATCATCCAAGTTCTCCACCTCCACCTCCACCTTCTTGGTGAAGCTGGCCCTGGCTTTGGCGGCAAAGAGCGCCTCTTCGAGGGTCATCAGCTTGAGGTGGTTGTCTTTGATGATGACGGAGCTTGAGAGGTCGAACCGGTGAGGGTCGCCCCCGCCCACCACCACCGCCCTCTTCTCGAAGGACCTGAAGCCCGGCGTCGTCTTCCGGGTGGCTGCGACCCGGACCTTCCCGGCCCGTCCCGCGCATTCGCGGGTCAAAGTCGAGATCCCGCTCATCCTGCTCATGAAGTTCAAGACCAGCCTCTCGGCCTGGAGGATGGACATCGCCCTCCCGCCGATGGCCATCACCTTCGAGCCCCCGTCGACCCGAGATCCCTCCGGGACGAGCCGCTCTCCTTCAAGCCCGAAATACTTCAGGATCTGGTCAGCCTCTTCGAGGCCGCAAACGATGCAATCCTCCTTGACAAGAATGACTGCTTTTGCATTTATTTCTGGAACTATCGGGCTTGAGTCGTCCCACTCTCCCAGGTCTTCCCGCACGAACCGCTCCAGCTCTGACGATAGCATACCGCAAAAGTTTTGTTGTCCCATCGATTTATAGACTGCGATGGTTCTGAAGATAGGGTTGGTTGGATGCGGCGCGATCGGGACTGAGATCGCGAGGGCGATAGACCGCGGCGATATCGAGGCTCTGCTGGTGGCGGTCTTCGATCGTAACGAGGAGAGGGCGCGGGAGCTGATTAGGGGTCTTTCGGCCAAGCCTCCGCTGTTGGGGCTGGAGGATCTGGTGGAGAGGTCCGAGATCGTGGTGGAGGCGGCATCTCAGCAGGCCGTTCCCCAGGTGGCGAAGGCCGCTCTCGAAAGGGGAAGAGACCTCATGATCATGTCCGTCGGCGCCCTTCTGGACGGGCCTCTCCGGAAGATGGTGGAGGATCTCGCAAAAGAGCACGGATGCAGGGTTTACCTCCCCTCAGGGGCGATATCGGGCCTCGACGGCCTGAAGTCCGCGGGCGCTGGAAAGATAGACCTCGTCACCCTCACCACCACCAAGAACCCGAAGGGCTTTTTGGGGGCGCCTTACGTCCAGGATAAAGAGATCGATCTCGATGCGATTCGTGAGGCCACAGTGATATTCGAGGGGTCCGCCGAAGAGGCGGTCAAGGCCTTTCCCGCCAACGTCAACGTGGCGGCGACCCTGAGCCTCACGGCGCGGGGGGCGAGGGTGAAGGTCAAAATAGTGGCTGATCCAGAGATCGACGTCAACATCCACCAGATAACGGCCGAGGGGGAATTCGGCCGGATCGCCACCAGGGTCGAGAACGTCCCATCCCCGCGAAACCCCAAGACCAGCTATTTGGCCGCTCTCTCGGCCATCGCCACTCTGCGATCGATGACAGAGCCCATCAAGATCGGGACTTAGATCCACCACTTGGCGGGCTCTCCCTTCCCGATCACTATCGTATCGTTCTCCACCTTGTAGGGAAGATCTTCGACGGCCTCGTAGGTGGCGTAGCGGGCGAGCTCCTCCCGCGCCTTCTCGGGTTCGATCGCCACCTCGGCGGGCTGCATCAGGGGCCGCCAATCCACGGCGCAGCTGCTCCCCTTCGGTATCCAGTAGGGATCGTCCCCGACGCCGTCGCCGTCCCGGTCCCGGCCGCGGTAGTCGTCGTAGTAGTTGCCGACGGTGGCGTTCCAGAAGTTGTGGCTCGCGTTGTCGTAGCCTGTGATGAGGTTGCGGTTGAAGTTGTTTTTATAGACGAGGTTGTTCTCGTTTTTGTCCAGCCGGATGCCGTTGCTGTTCTCGGATATCTGGTTGCAGAATATCAGGTTGAAGATGCAGCCTCTCGTCACGTCCAGGCCGTTACGGTTCTCCTCCAGGACGTTTCCTGCCACCAGGTTGTAGCTGCTGTTCTCCTGGATGCTGATCCCCATCCCTAAAAGGTCGTACTCGCCGCCGCCGCTCTTTCTGGCCAGGTTGTAGACTATCGAGTTGTTCGACCCCGAGGATACGACGATCCCGTAGTAGACGTTCCGATCCGCCCTGTTCTTTTCCAGGTCGCAGAAGGTGGAGTTCCAAAGGAATAAGCCCTGCCAGTTCTCGACGAAATCGTTATCCCTGACCAGGCAGTTTGAGGACTCCTTCAGCATCATCCCCGCGCCGGGGTTTTTGGTGGCCAAGTTCTCCTCGATCGAGATGCCATCGCAGCCCTCGAGGTAAGCCCCAAACTTCGCGCATTCGCAAAAGGAGCAGCCACCGATTTTGCCGCCGTCGCAGTCCTGGAGGAGGAGGCCTCGGTCGCACCTCTCAAAAGACGAGTTTATTATGGTGAAGTTCCTGGACCCATCCACCAGGATGCCCGCCTCAGATCCTTCTACATACAGATCCTCGATGACGACGTCGTCGCCGTCCACCAGGATCCCCGAGTTGGGAAGGTTGAGGGTGTAGTAGGGCTTCAGGCTTGACTGGTCCATGTAGTAGTCGAACTTATCCTCCTGATTTCTCGGGACCCCCACCACCTCGAAGCCCCGGAACTCGACCCCGTCGGCCCTGATGGTGATCGCAGGCTCTTGGGTCCGGGCCCGAGCCGAGGGGGAGCCGATGCCCTGGATGGTGAGGGCTTTATCGACGGTGAAGGGGTCGTAGTCGCCGGCGGGTACCATCACAGTATCCCCCGGCATCGCCCCATCGATCGCCGCCTGGAGGTCGCCCGAGGCGACGATCTCGCCGCAGGAGCCGGTCCCCGCCAGGGCCGAAACCAGCATCAACAGGGATACCAGAGCCCGGGCTCGGAGGAGCCCCCTCCTTCCGGCTCGAGCCTTCTCTTCCGATCCTCTTTCAATGTCTGAAGTGGCGCATGCCTGTGAAGACCATGGCCATCCCGTGTTCATTTGCAGCTTCGATCACCTCACCGTCCCTGATGGAGCCGCCCGGATGGACGACGGCTGTGGCACCGGCCTCGAAGGTTCGGTCGAGGCCGTCCCTGAAGGGGAAGAAGGAGTCGGTGGCGGCCACAGTCCCCTTCGTCTCCAGGCCGTGCTCTTCGGCCTTCTCGGCCCCGAACCGGGCCGAGTCCACCCTGGAGACCTGGCCCGAGCCGATGCCTACGATCTGGTTTGCGGTGGCGTAGACGAGGGCGTTGGACTTGACGTACTTCGTCACCTTCCATGCGAACCGCAGAGCCATCGTCTCGGAGGGGGTGGGGCCCCGTTCCGTCACCACCTTCCACTCCAGTATGTCCCTGGTGTCGTAGTCCTGGACCAAAAGGCCCCCGAAGACGCTTTTGGATTGACGCCCCTGGTAAAGCCGGCCGGGTTCAGAGAGGAGATCGCCCACGTCCAGGATCCGCCTGTTCGGCTTCTCCCGGAGGATCTCCAGGGCCTCGGGGTCGTAGCCCGGAGCCAGCAGCACCTCGATGAAGTGGTCGCGCATCGCCTCCGCGAGATCTGTGTCCACGGGCTCGGAGAACCCGACGACCCCGCCGAAGGCGCTCTTGGGGTCTGTGGCCAGGGCCCTCCGATAGGCCTCCACCCTCTTCTGGCCGTAGGCCACGCCGCAGGGGTTGGCGTGCTTCACGATCACTGCCAAGGTCCTATCCTCCCTCACGCCGTCGTACTCCATCAGGTCGATCAGCATCTCCAGGGTCGCCTCGGCGTCGACGAAGTTGTTGTAGGACATCTCCTTTCCGCAGAGCTTCTCGGCCCGATGGAGGCCGAAGCCGCCGGGCTTCTGGTACAATGAGGCCTTCTGGTGCCAGTTTTCCCCGTACCTGAGGTCCTGGACCTTCTCGTAGGTCTGGACCAGGTAGCGGGGGCTCTCCCCTTGGAGGGCCGATAGCATCTCAGCCTCCTTTGATGCGCACCGATATATCGCCTCGGAGGCGAGCTCTCTCCTCGTCTCTTCGGTGAGGACGCCTTCCGCTTTTATCTCCTCGGCGACCCTCCCGAGCCGATCAGAGCCGATCAGGACTCCCCAGCCGTTCTTCGCAGCTTCCCTGACGATAGCCGATCCGAGGGGTTTGGAGTCGAAGTTCTGATCGCAAAGGATGAGGCGACGAGGTCCACCCTCCCCACGGGTGGCGACCTCCCTCATGATCTCGAAGGCGTCAGATCTGCGGATCTCAAGCCCCCTCTTCTCCAGGTCGCGAAGAAAATCGTTAACCTCTGAAGACTCATCAGCCAGGACGACAACTTGCCTAATCTGCATGAAAACCTTAATCGTCATAGTCTTCAGGTTATTTTAACATTGCCCCACGGCGATTTTGGCCATGGCCGTCG
>CAZHAO010000088.1:0-7547 GCA_964530375.1 uncultured Methanotrichaceae archaeon | reverse complement strand
AAATAAAAAAAGTTGATCGTCGTTTTTTAGCCCAGAACCTGCTCCATCTTGACGGTTATAACGCTTCCGGGAAGTACAGGCACCGATTTTCTGATATCCTCCGGGATGGTGATCCTTCCTTCTTCGTCCACCCGGCTTGAAAAGTCGAACTTGTCTACGAACTCCTCTATCCTCTCCACCGGCCTGTTCTCCGAGTCCAGAACATGTCTGAGCCTGATGGAGACGACATCGCCGGAGCCGATCTCAGCAGAGCTTCTGATGACTCCGGGGATGGTGATCCTTCCCTCTGCATCCACCTTGTCGAGAAACTCGTACTTGTAAAAGGGCCGCTTCTTCTCCTCCCTCAACACGTGCTCTACGCTGGCAGAGACGGTGAACCCAGCCGACGTGCCTGAAGATTTAACTAGCATCTCGGGGATCCTGACGAAGCCCTCACCGTCGACCTGGTCTGTAAACTCAAAATTTTTGGGCATCTTTGGGTGGATTTCGACCTTCCTTCCCTCTTTATCCATGATGGGCTTCATCTTGATGGTGACAATGCTGTCTGCCAGAGCTCCGGAAGCCTTCTGGAGATCTTCGGGTATTCTGATCCGGCATTCTCCGTCGACCTCAGCCTCAAATTCGAACTTTTTCGCTTCGCTCATAATTATACTTTAATGGCTGATGTGTATTTAAAATTTGCATCAGGCTTGGATTAATGACCTCGGAGATCGAGATCACATCACTGGCCGCGGGTAGATCGTGTCCCTGGTGTAGCTGATGACCTGCATCTCTCGTTTGTTTGACACTTCCTCGACGGGGGCCGCCATCGTCTCCTCCTCGAAGTCCGAGATCCCTCCCGAGACGACGGGAACGAAGGTGAGGGGCTCGAAGGCTGCCGGCTCGAAGAGGCTGGTGTCGGGGGTCGTCATCGAGGCGCTGAAACTGCCGGTCCAGCCAGCCCCGGTCTCGTCGGAGCATACGAAGGTCCCGGCGATGGCGGTCGAATCATTGGCGATGCCGGTCATCTTCGCGACCGTCAGGGGACTCTTTATCAACAGGACCTCCAGATCGATGCTGCTCCCATCGAAGTGGCCCGCCACCATCCCGTTCCAGGGGTCGGGGATCTCGCCGGTACAGGCCCCCGATATGGCCGACCCCATCATGAAGAGGGCCGCTGTGAACTCCTCCAGGGGGAAGGGGTCGCCGGAGACCTGATCTTCCTCGCATCGGAAGGCCCATAGGCCCGCGAGGTCGGCGTCGTTCTCTGCGAGGGCCGGGGCAGCGATCGCCAGCAGATATGTCAGAGCTGCACAGATCAAGATGGGATTTCTGATCATCTGTATCTTTATTGGGCTCGGATCTATTAAAGGCGACGGAAAGGGTAAATTGGCGGAGGCGAAAGAAGATCCGAGGTTCCCATGACCATCATAAGGGATCCGATCCACGGATACGTCAAGCTCGACGAGATGGCACGATATCTCGCCGACACCCGGGAGATGCAGAGGCTGAGATGGATAAAGCAGCTGGGGCTGGCCAGCCTCGTCTACCCCGGCGCCAACCACACCCGGTTTGAGCACAGCCTGGGGGCCTATCACCTCTCGGGCCTCCTGGCCCGCCACCTCGACCTCGACGAGGAGGATGCAATTGAGATCCGGGCCGCAGCCCTCCTCCACGACGTCGGCCACGGCCCCTTCTCCCACGTTACTGAGAAGGTCCTCTCAAGCCTCCTCCGGGAGGGGCACGAGAAGGTCTCCGACCGGCTGAAGAGGGGCGAGCTGGGGGACGCCCTGGCCGATTATGGGCTCAAACCCCACCGGCTCCAGAGGCTCATAAGAGGAGAGACGCCCCTGGGCGCGATGGTGAGCGGCGAGGTGGACGTCGACAGGATGGACTACCTTACCCGGGACGCCCACTACACCGGCGTTGCCTACGGGGTCATAGATTATCAGAGGCTGATGGAGACGATGACCATAAGCGGCGGCCATCTCGCCCTGGAGGAGGGGGGCGTCCATGCCGCCGAGTCCCTTCTGGTATCGAGGCTCCTCATGTACCCGACGGTCTACTTCCACCACGTATCGAGGATCGCCCAGAAGATGCTGGGTGCAGGGGTCCGGGTCATGGTCGAGGAGGGGGCAGATCCCCGGAAGATCCGAGATATGGACGACATCGAGCTTTCGGCCGCCATGACCTCTGCGGGCGGCTATCCAGGGGAGATCATCGGAAGGATCAGGTCGAGGCGCCTCTTCAAGAGGGCGGTCTACGTCGGCCGGGACCGGCTTGAGTCGACGACGACGATCGACCGGGGACGGGAGGACAGGATCGCCGAGGAGATCGCAGAACAGGCTGGGATCGACCCGCTGTACGTTCTGGTCGACAATCCCGGCCTTCCTCGGATCGCCGAGGGGAACGTCGCCATCATCGGAGAGGACGGGGAGAAGAGGCCCCTCCGAGAGGTCTCCCCCCTCGTCACCATCATGGAGAGCGCCTCCTTTGCGGCCTGGAGGCTGGGGGTCTACACCACCGAGGAGAACCGGGAACGGGTGAAGACAGCCGCCGTGAGGCATCTGAAGATCAGGCGTAACCCCATCCAGCACACCTTCGAGGACCTATGACTCCGGATCCATCGCTCCGACTTCACGGATAACCTTTAAGTCGGGCCGGGGCTGAGGAAGGAGAGATGGTTGCCTTTGACGACAAGCTGATAGTCAAGACGGTTCAGTCGATGAACCAGCACCTCCCCGGGAGGAGGAAGAGGCTGACGGAGCTTCTCAAAGAGGAGAAGCCCGGAGTCCGGGGCAAGGACAACACATTTTACATCATGGACAGAAAGGAGCTGGACCTGATATCCGAGTCCCTGCCCCGCTACCTCTGGGACCGGCTCAGGCTTCCGATACTTATAGAGATGGCCCCCCAGTACGGGAGCGGCTCGGCCCGGGTCCAGGGGGAGGCCGAATGCACGCTTGTGAGAAAGCTTCTCAAGATCGACCGGGGTGACCAGAAGATGGTGATCATCTACATGCCGGAGATAAGAGAGATCAGGCGGAGCCTCCCCACCACCAGCCAATACGCCTTCGTCACAGCCCTCGGCTGACGTTGCCCTGATTTTTATAGGATGACGGCGTATTATAGGTTTTGAGGTGTTTCGATCATGGAAGAGAAAGCTCTGACCGGGGCGGTCAGGCTCTTCGAGGAGAAGATGGCTCAAGGGCGGTACAAAGAAGCTGCTAAGATCAGGGAGGACCACTCCCTCCCTCTCGACATGCTCCGGGACGCCGTGACAAAGGAGTATTCGAGGGTCGTGGGCCTCGGCGAGCACTCTCTCGCCGCAGATCTGGCAAAGGAGTACGGTCTTCCAGAAAAGATGGTGAGGGGTGCGGCTTTTCGGTCTTTTCAAAGAAAGGTCGACGGCGAGCACTACAGGGCCGCAGCCGAGTACGCCAAGAAGTTCGATCTGCCTCCTGAGATGATAAGGGAGGCGGCGGTCCAGGCCTTCAAGAAGAGCATGGACTATGGCCTCGCCAAGAACGCCGCCGAGATCGCAGTCTTGTTCGATCTCCCGAAAGAGATGAGGATCGAGGCGGCCGAGAAGGCCTATTCGATGTTCATGGACTCCGGCCTCTATAACAAGGCTTTGAAGACGGCTCAGAAGTACGAGCTATCAGAGGAGCTGGTCAGAGATGCGGAGACTAAGGCGAAAGGCCGCAGGTGATCCATGGAAAAGGTCCTTCTGACGGCGGGCGGCTCCGATTCCTCCGGGGGCGCAGGGATCCAGGCCGACATTAAGACCTTCGCAGCCCTCGGATTTCATGGAACCTCCGCCATAACCGCCACGACGGCCCAAAACACCCTCGGCGTGAAAGAGGTCTATCCCCTCCCTCCCGAGGCGGTCGCGGCCCAGATGGAGGCGCTCGTCGAGGACTTCGATATAGCCGCCGCCAAGACGGGGATGCTCTGCTCAAAAGAGATCTTATCGCAGGTCGCCGAATTTTTCGAGATCGAGAAGATACCGCTGGTGTTGGACCCTGTGATGGCGGCCGAGGCCGGAGGCCAGCTCCTCGAACCTCAGGCGGTCGCCCTCCTCTGCGAGAGGCTGATCCCCCTCGCTCAGGTCGTCACCCCCAACATCTTCGAGGCCGAGGCGATCACCGGCATCAAGGTCAGAGACGAGACGAGCGCCCTCGAGGCGGGTTTTGCCATCGTCGAGATGGGAGCCGGGGCCGCCGTCGTCACCGGCGGCCATCTCGAGGGTAGCGACGTTCTGGTGACAGAGGAGGGCACCTTCATCATCCGTGGCGAGATGTTGGCAGGCGGAAACCACGGGGTTGGCTGCACCTACTCTGCGGCTCTGACGGCCCATCTGGCCCGGGGCCTGGACCTGGAAGATGCTGCCGATGCCGCAAAGAAGTTTGCTGCAGCCTCGGTCAGAAAGAGCATCGATGTCGGGAGGGGCGCATCGCCAGTGAACCCCCTGGGCGAGACTCTTGAGCGGGCCGAGCGGTTCGAAGTTCTGATGGAGGTTCAAAGGGGCGTCGACCTCCTCGGTGATGAGCCAGCCGTCCGCCATCTCATCCCGGAGGTGGGGTCGAACCTGGGGATGGCGATATCGAGCGCCTCGGGCCCCCAGGACGTCGCCGCCGTCGAGGGGAGGATGGTGAGGGTGGGAGAGCGGGTCAAGGCCTGCGGCGCCGTCAGGTTCGGGGCCAGCAGCCACATAGCCCGGACAATCCTCGCCGCCATGAGCTTCGACCCTGAGGCCAGGGCCGGGATGAACATCAGATACGGCCCCGACGTTCTGGACGCGATTCGAGATTTGGGACTCGCTGCATCCTCCTTCAGCCGGGATTCCGAGCCCTCGGGCTCGAAGACCATGAGCTGGGGGACGGCGGAGGCGATAAAACGGTTCAGGTCGAGGCCCGGATCCGGGGCGGGGTCGCCGCCCGATATTTCGGGCTCTGTGCCTCAGGTCATCTGGGACCGGGGAGGGCCCGGAAAGGAGCCGATGGTCAGGCTCCTGGGAGCTTCTGCCGTCGAGGTGGCGAGGGTCGCAGTCGCGATAGCGAGAAGTCCGTCGGTCAGACGGGAACCTATAAATTGAAGTTTGATCCTTCAACATTGCGGTTCTTTATTTGGAGTGTCCGATATGGGAAGTGTGAAGCCTAACTACATCAAGAATTTTGCAGAAGACCTGATGAAGACCCACCAGGGAGTCTTCAACAACGATTTCGAGCATAACAAGGATATGGTGAGGGAGTACACCGACATCAAGTACAAGTCCATCCGCAACCGTGTGGCGGGCTACATCACCCGCAAAGTTCATTTTCGAGGAGAGTAAGGTGGATGTTTGAAGGTGTGCTGCCAGCCATCATCACGCCCTTCAAAGAGGACGGTGAGCTGGACGAGGAGGGCCTCAGGGGAAATATCGAGTTTTTTGGCGAGGCTGGCGTCTCTGGCATAGTCCCCTGCGGCACCACGGGCGAGTCTGCAACTCTGACCTTTGCGGAGCACAAGAAGGTCGTCGAGGTCGCTGTCGACTCATCAAGGGTGAAAGTGGTGGCGGGCACCGGCTCCAACAACACCCGGGAGGCGGTGGAGCTCACCAAGCACGCCGAGGACGCGGGCGCCGATGCGGCCCTGCTGATCACCCCCTACTACAACAAGCCGAACGACCGGGGGATGATCGCCCACTTCAGGACAGTGGCCGAGAGATGTGACCTCCCCCTGATCCTGTACAACGTTCCGTCCCGGACCGGCATCAACCTAAAGCCGGAGGTGGTGGCGGAGCTGGCCAGGATCGAGAACGTCGTGGGGATCAAGGAGGCGAGCGGGAACCTCTCCCAGATCTCCAGCATCATCGAGCTGACAAAAGACGAGGATTTCGTAGTCCTCTCCGGAGACGACGGCCTCACCCTCCCGATCATGGCCCTCGGCGGGAGGGGCGTCGTATCGGTGGTCGCGGACGTGGCCCCGAGAAAGATGGTGGCCATGGTGGACGCCATGCTCGAGGGCGACCTGGAGACGGCGAGGAGGATGCATTACCTCCTCTCACCCCTGGCAAGAGACCTCTTCCTGGAGACAAACCCCATCCCCGTGAAGACGGCGACGGGGATGATCGGCCTCGCCGCAGGTCCTCTGAGGCTTCCTCTGGCGCCGATCTCCGAGACGAACGAGAAGAGGCTGAAAGAGACCGTCGACATCCTGGGCGAGTTTCGATGACCGTCAAGATAGCCGTAGCGGGCGCCAAAGGAAGGATGGGCCAGCTGATCATCGAAGAGGTCGGCAGGTTCGAAGATCTGGAGCTGGTGGCGGGCATCGACGTTCGAGGGGTCGGAGACCCTCTCGGGAAAGGTATAGTCGTCTCTGACGCCTCGAACCTTGCAGAGGAGCTCAAAAGGTCGGGGACAGATGTCCTTATCGACTTCACAACGCCCGCCGCCACGGTCGAGAACGTGAGGGCGGCGGCGGACCGGGGCGTCAACCTGGTGGTGGGGACCACCGGCTTCTCCGAGGATCAGAAGGAGGAGATGGCCCGGGCCATCGACGGGAGGGTGGCCGCCGTCATCTCGCCCAACTTCAGCGTTGGAGTCAACCTCTTCTGGAGGCTGATCGAGGTGGCGGCGAGGTCTTTGCAGGGCTACGACATCGAGGTGATCGAGGCCCACCATCGAAACAAGATGGACGCCCCCAGCGGGACGGCGGCAGAGGCCGTTCGGGTCTTAGCAGAGGCGACCGGCAAGGGAGAAACCGTCTACGGAAGGGAGGGGCAGGGGCTTCGGGGAGACGAGATCGGAGTCCACGCCGTCCGGGCGGGAGACATCGTCGGCGACCACACCGTCCTCTTCGCCGGACCCGGCGAGAGGCTGGAGATAAAGCATCAGGCCCACAGCCGACAGGCCTTCGCCAGCGGCGCCGTTCGGGCCGCAAGATGGGTGGCAGGCGCCCCCAGCGGCGTTTACTCCATGGCCGATGTGCTGGGCCAGAAATAAAACAGCTGTTGGACGCCGTCGTTCTGATAGGCCGGCGCAGGAAAGATGTACAGGCTGGATCAGGAGAAGAAGCGCCTCTTTTTTGAGGGCCAGAAGCTCGAACCCCGCTCGGTGGAGGGGAACTTTGTGGGGTTCTGCACCTTCTGCGATGGCGAGCTGTGGTCAATCGCCTACTACCAGGTTTCGAAAGGCTGGCTCGTGGCATCCCGCTGCGACGGATGCGAGAGGAGGATACTCTCGCGATACGATCCGTCCTGGTCCTGGGAGGAGGACAGCGATCTGGAGGCTGCCGAGCCGGAGCTGTTGGCGAAGGAGGATCCCAAAACGTCCCGCCTCTCCGACCTTCCTCGGGAGCAGCTGGAGGCGGTCTTCACCCCCGCGGAGCTGAGGGACATGGAGCGGTGCGAGAGGGGCGAAGGCTACACCCGCCAGAACCTCTATCGGGCGCGGGCCAAGTATGAGAAGTTCGAGAGGCTCTTCGGGGTGAGGATCGATATCTGACGATGAAAGGCCGCCTTTGATGAGGATCTGAGGTGGGCGGCAGAATTTCTCGGCCTTCCCGATAGGGCGAGCCTGAAGGCG
>CAZHAO010000087.1:0-7587 GCA_964530375.1 uncultured Methanotrichaceae archaeon | reverse complement strand
TGAAAGCCCGCCAAAAAGGGGTAGTCGCTGAGGCGGGAGTGCATCCCGTCGACGGATAAGACTAGATACTTTCCCCCGGCCTCGACCGCCCCGGAGTCGTCGAGCTGCCGCGAGTCGATGACGGCGTCCGTCTCCCCGATCACCTCGGTGATCTTCTCGTGGGCGTAGAAGTCGCCTAGGCCCCGAGACCCCACCCCGAAGTCGCCCATGGTGACCCCCGAGTCGGAAAGCTCGAAGACGTCGCCTTCCGGCTTCAAAGTCGCCCTCGCCTCCTCCAGGACTGCCTTCGCCAGCCTCTCGGCGTACCTCCTCGTGATCCGATCTCCCTTCACCTCGACGATCAGGTCTGCCAGCTTCTCTTCGAGGTCGGGGTCGTCTCTCACGAGGCCCCTTTTGGCAAATCCCTCAAGGTCCATGGATGAGGGTTGGCCCCGGAGGATAAAAAAGCTGGCGCATTTCAAAATCGGGGGCAGAGGTTTAAAGCCATCGTCGGACCTTCCGCTTGTACGCCAGGTACTCCTCCCCAAAGGCCTCCTCCATCCTCCTCTCCTCCATGGGGATGAAGACGAACTGAAATAGTATAAAAAATAAAACTGGATATATAAAGGCCGTCAGGGACCCCAAAAAGATCGCCAGCCCCAGAAACGCCGCCATTATCCCCAGGTAGATCGGGTTGCGGCTGAGGCCGAAGGGCCCCTCGGTTATCAGGGAGGCGATCCCTCCCCGGAGCTTGAAGGAGGTCCGCCTCTCTCTGAAGAGGGACGCTGCCCAGAAGTCCAGCAGCACCCCCGCCAGGATCAGCGGCAGGCCGAGGCGGTTTGTGGGCGGTTCGACCAACGTCATTATGGGCATCAGGTAATGAGATCCGAATATGACGGCCAAGACCAAAAGCAACTGCAGTGTCTTTCCCTGTTTCTCATTCATCTTCGATCCCTCTCCAAGCGTCAGGCCTTTCGGCCCACATCGAGATCCATCTCTCCCATCGGAGTATCCATGGTTCGAGACCGAACCGATCTGAAGCCCACCCTGATCATGGAGTCGGCGATCTCTCCTTGAGAGAAGGAGAGATCTCTGCCCAAAAGCTCTGCCGTCAGCCAGCCCAGCATCATCTTCTCAGGCTTGGTCTTCTCGGTGGTCAGACCCTCGTGGATGCTGACGAAAACTCCTCCTGGATTGAGGGCTTCGTAGACCTTTCCAACGATCGAATCTATGCATTTATTGGAAGAGTAAAGGGAAGCACAGGCCAGGACCAGATCGTACTCTTCGCCGATGGAATCACGGTTGTAATCGCCCTCCAGCACCACCATCCTCTCTTCCAAGCTGTACCCCTGAACATACTTCCTGGCCACCTTCGCCATCGAGGGCAGATCGAAGATCACGCCGTTCATCCTCGGGTGGGAGGCCACCACAGCCATTCCTATGATGCCCGGACCTCCCCCCAGGTCCAGCATCTTTCTCATTGTGGAGAACTCCGGCAGCTCTTCGACGATGCGGGATACCTTCTGGGCGATCCCGGACCGTTCGTAGTTGGCCAAGGCGTCTCCCGATTCTCCTGCGGGCAGCTGTGCGACCTCTTGGGGGCCCCTCGATATGAACGTTCTCAGATCCTCGAGTACCGGCTGGCTCCATCGCCACTGGTCCATCAATAGCCGTCCTATGAAGTGAGGGCTCTCTTCCACCAGGAAGACCTGGCTGATGAGGGAGTTACGGTACTTGTTGCACCTCTTCTCCAATAGATCGCAGGCCGCCAGCCCGTCCAGAAAGAGAGCGGTGTTGCGGGGATGAGATCCAAAGTACTGGGACACCTCTTGGGCAGATTTGAACTCGGCGAGATGATTGAAGACCTTCAGCTCCAGAGCTGCCAAAAGGAGGTGGGACTTGATCGGAGCAATGATCATATCGTAAAGGCTCTCGAAGCTGAGGTCCATAGTTTCCATCAATGTGGCGACCATAGTATCACCAATTTTTATCGTCGGGGTATATATCCAAATGCTCTACAAACCCTCTGCAAACCAGTCGAACTTCCTCGCGTTCATAGATCTGCGTCCGGTCCAGCCCGTATAAGTGACTGGCATCTCCGCCAGCCTCCTAAGCTCCTCGCTCCCGCCATCGGTCAGCCTCGGCCTCCCTCCAACGGATTCGACCAGACCATCCCTCTCCAGCCGCGCGTAAACCGCCTCGTACTCCTCATCCTCCAGCCCTATGGGGTACCTCCTCCCAAAGCTCCTCTTGACCCGTTCCAGGTTCTCTTCTCGGGCCATCTCGGAAAGGTTCAAAAACCAGAGGGTCACGAAGGCCGCCCTATCGGGGAAGGCCCGGAGGTGCCCCTCCAGAAACTTGGAGGACCTTTCCTTCCTGGGATACTCCGAGGATTCAGGCCGTCTCCGTCTTCGCCACATCTTCGAGCCCCAGCTCCTTTATCGACTCCTCCCTCATCTTGTACTTCTGGATCTTGCCGGTGACGGTCATGGGGAAGCCGTCGACGAACTTGATGTACCTCGGCATCTTGAAGTGGGCGATTCTGCCCCGACAGAAGAGCAACACCTCCTCGGCGGTGAGGGTCCTCCCCTCCTTCAGCTTGATCCAGGCCATCAGCTCCTCGCCGTACTTGGCGTCGGGAACCCCGACCACCTGGACGTCGCTGATGTCGGGATGGGTGTAGAGGAACTCCTCGATCTCTCTCGGGTAGATGTTCTCGCCGCCCCTGATCACCATATCCTTTAGCCGGCCCGTGATCTTGCAGTAGTCCTCGTCGTCGAGGATGCCCAAATCGCCGGTGTGGAGCCAACCCTCCTTGTCGATCGCCTTCTCGGTGGCGCCGGGGTTGTTGTAGTAGCATCTCATGATGGCGTAGCCCCGGGCGCAGATCTCGCCGGTCTCGCCCCGGGGCACGATCTTGCCGGTCTTGGGGTCAGTGATCTTCACCTCGGTGTAGGGCATCGGCTTTCCGACGGTGGAGACCCTCCGCTCCAGGGAGTCGGAGGTCGAGGACATGGTGATGCCGGGAGAGGCCTCGGTCAGGCCATAGGTTATCACCACCTCCTTCATGTTCATGAGGTTGCTCACCTTCTTCATGTACTCCGTCGGGCAGGGGGAGCCGGCCATGATCCCCGTCCGGAGGCTGGAGAGGTCGAACTCCTGGAATCGTGGATGCTCCAGCTCTGCGACGAACATGGTGGGGACCCCGTGGAGCGCCGTGCACCTCTCCTGTTCGACGGCCGCGAGGGTCGCTGCGGGGTCGAAGTACTCGGCGGGGAGGACCATGGTGGCGCCGTGGGTCATGCAGGCCATGTTCGAGAGGACCATCCCGAAGCAGTGGTAGAAGGGGACGGGGATGCAGAGCCTGTCTTTGTCGGTGAACTTCATGCACTCGCCGATGAAGTAGCCGTTGTTGAGGATGTTGTGGTGGGTGAGGACGACCCCCTTGGGAAAGCCGGTGGTCCCGGAGGTGTACTGGATGTTGATGGGGTCGTCGAAGTCGAGGTCTTCCTGCTCCGCCCGGAGGACGTCGTAGGTGATCTCCTCGCCCATCTTCAGGACCTCATCCCAGGTGTACATGCCGGGCCTCTTCTCGCCCCGGATCAGCACCGCCGTCTTGAGGTAAGGGAGGCTCTCGCAGGAGATCTTGCCGGGCTTGCTCTTCATCGCCTCCGGGCAGATCTCGAAGAACATACCGACGTAGTCGGAGGTCTTGAACCTGTCAATCAGAAAGAGCGCCTCCGTCTCCGACTGCTTGAGGGCATAGAGCAGCTCGGAGGTCCGGTAGGCGGGGTTGATGTTCACCATGATGATCCCCACCTTGGCGGTGGCGAACTGGCAGATGATCCACTCGGCGATGTTCGTCGCCCAGATGGCCAGCCGGTCGCCCTTCTTCAGGCCGAGGGCGTGAAATCCCTTCGCCGCGCGGTTGACCTCAGCCTGGAGCTCCCGGTAGGTGTAGCGGAGGTTCTGGTGGATCGAGACTATGGCGTCGTTCTCGGGGTACTTTTCGGCGATCTCGTCGAACATGTCCGGTATCGTCTTTCCAATCAGGGGCTTTTCTGAGGCCATGAAGGCGTAGCTGGAGGATCTTCTGCCCGGCATGGGAAGAGCGTGAGATCGTTATTTGCATTTAACCTTATCCCGGCGGGGCGGGTGGGGGAGAATTATAAATAATTCGAGGTATAAATTTTCGGGAGAACTTGGCGGCGGGTCGGCGGGCGATTTGGGCGTTTCGTCCCCCACCGTCCTCGGCTTGATCCAAAACACCATTCGCATTTTCTCGTTCACCGGGTAGCAAATTAAGGAACGCCAGCAGAGCCAGCCTCCTCAGCTGAGAGTTCAGCCATTTCGAGCGGACCGTCTCAATCAATTAGCCGTCAATTAAAATATCGACTTCATAAGTCGTATCTTGCTGTTGATTTGCTCTTCTGTCGATCGGTCTAATACAGGCCTCAGTCAAATGGCCGTCAATTAAAGCATCGACATTTTGAGTCTATCGATTCGCTCTTCGTTCCGCCTATCTGATACGGTCTTACTCGAATGAATAAACACCATGCCCCTCTCCATAATACGACTCGTAGACGTGCTGATAGACCGCCTCGCACTTCTCGTCGTACATCTCCTGGGTGTAGTTTTGAGGCAGCTGGTCGAGGACCGTCTCGATGCAGAGCTTGACCGCCGCCCGAGACTGCTGCCTTTTGCGCCAGTCGAGGACGAGCTTCTCCTCCCTGAGCGTCTCCAGAAGCTCTCTTGCCACCCTCTTGACCTCTCGCTCTTCATTCTTGGTCAATTTGATCTCAGGCTTTGTCAGAAGGTCGAAGACCGCCAGCTCCTCTTCTGAAAGGCCTTCCGAGATGGCCCGCTTATCTTCGGCGTCGAGCTCTTGGGCGAAGGCGACCAGCTCGTTGAAGAAGGCCTCCACGTTGAGGGAGCCGGAGTTGTAGTCGTCGATCAGCCTCTGGAACTTGTCGAGAAAGTTCATCCGGCTCCGGTTGAGCCTGACCATCCTTTTGACCTTGACTTCAAGGAGGGCCTTGAGCCGCTCCGCCTCGGTTCTCTGGCGTCCGACATCGAACTTCTTCCTTAGAGCCTCGAAGTCGAGGGCTCCAAGGTCGATGATCTGATCCGGGTCCCTGATCCTGTAATCCCTGACCCCGATCGACTCGTCGAGGAGGTCCCCGACGGCGTCTCTCAGGTCGGAGATGTCGACCTTGGGGTCGAGGGTCTTGATGGTGTCGGATAGGACTGAAGATAGGAGCACAACCTGCCGGAACTCGGCGGCGTGGGTGTCGGGGAGGATCGCCTTGTAGAGGCGCTTCACTCGGTAAGCCTGGGCGAGATAATTGTTCTTGGTCTCGTCGCTCGTCAGGATCGCCTCGACGGCGTCCTCTATCAGCCTCTCTCGCTCGAAGCCCTCCGTCGGCGCGGCCTGTATTCGGGAGAAGTCGATCCCCAGATCGGAGCAGAAGGCGGCAAGCTCCGAAGTCGTCTTTCTCATCTCGGCGACGAGGACGCTCTTGTCCCTGATGGGGAGGTCGACTCTTCCGGCGCCGCCGTCGGAGGCGTAGATGGCGAGGGCCTTCTGGAGGTTTCGGAATACTCCGACGTAGTCGACGATCAGGCCGTTGTTCTTATCCTCGAAGACCCTGTTGGCCCTCGCTATCGTCTGCATCAGGGTGTGGTTACGCATCGGCTTATCGAGATAGATGGTGGACAAAGAGGGGACGTCGAAACCCGTGATCCACATGGCGCAGACGAAGACGAGGCGGAGGGGGTGCTTCTCGTCTTTGAAGTTCGTCTCCAGGTCCTCTTTGATCATCCTCTGGCGGTGGGGCGCGATGTCGAGGCCGGTCTTCTCCTTCAGGTCTTCGACCTCGTTTTGGCCCTGGGAGACGACGAGGGCCATCTCGGTCTCCTCCATGTAACGGATCGCCTCTTCCAGCTCCCGGCGCTCATCGGGGTCTCGGTCTTGGTCTCGGACGCTCGTGGTTTTCGCGGTTTCAAGCTCGGTTTTCAGCTCTTCGAGGTGCTCATTCCAGCGCTTCTCGACCTTGTTATACATCCGCAGAGCCGTCGCCTTGTCGATGGAGACGACCATCGCCTTGTCCCTTCTGCCCCGGCCCATGAAGTGGGAAACGATGTCCTCGGCGATGGTGTCTAGGCGGCTCTCTCTTGTGATGAGCATGTACTCGCGGGCGAACTCCCGCTCGAACTTCCGCTCCTGGGCTTCGTCGAGGTCCGAGGCTTCGATGATCTGGTAGATCTTCTCGTCGATGGAGGAGTCGAGGATCTGGAGCTCAGGGACGCGGTTTTCGTAGTAGAGGGGGACGGTGGCCCCGTCGTCGATCGATTGTTTGAAGTTGTAGATGCTGACGTAGTCGCCGAAGACCTCTCGGGTCTTCTCCTCGCCCGCCATCAGGGGCGTTCCTGTGAAGCCGATGAAGGAGGCGCCGGGGATCGCCGCCCTCATGTTGGCGGCGAAGATGTCGTACTGGCTCCGATGGGCCTCGTCGGTGATGACGATTATGTCGGACCGATCGGTCAGCTTGGGGTAGGTTCCGCCTTTTTTCGTCCGGAACTTCTGGATGAGGGTGAAGATGTATCTGTGGTCTTCACGGAGGAGGTCCTTCAGCCCGCTGGCGCTCTTCGCCCTGACCAACTTTTCGTCCTCGGCCGTGGCCCCGACGTCGGCGAAGTTCTTGTAGATCTGGCCGTCGAGGTCGGTCCTGTCGGTGACGACGAGGAAGGTCCAGTTGCCGGGAACCTTGCGCAGGACCTTCTGGGAGAAGAAGACCATGGAGTAGCTTTTGCCGCTCCCCTGGGTGTGCCAGAAGACCCCCAGCCTTCCGGCGTTCTCCTCGACGTGGAGGACGGCTTCGACCGCCTCGTTGACCCCGAGGTACTGGTGGTTTTTGGCCACGATCTTGGCGAGGCCGCCGGAGACCTCTCGATAGAGGACGAAGTTCTCGACCATGTCCAGGAGCCTCTCGGGCGAGCAGGTCCCTTTTATCATGGTATCGAGGCTGATGATCCCCATCTCCCCCTCGGAGTTGATCATCTTCCAGTCGCTGAAGTGCTCCCAGGGAGAGGTGATCGACCCCAGCCGGCTCTCCCGCCCGTTGGAGAGGATGATGAGGGCGTTGTACCAGAAGAGCTGAGGAATCGCCGCCTTGTAGTCCCGAAGGTTGTCGTCGTAGGCGTCAGAGACCCGCCGGTGGGATGCCTTCAGCTCGACGAAGACGAGGGGGATTCCGTTGACGAAGCCGACTAGGTCGGCCCGTCGAGTGTACATCTCACCGGCGATCCAGAGCTGGGAGGCGAGGAAGAAGTCGTTCTCCTGAGGCTGGTTCCAGTCGATCAGCCGGACCGTCTCGACCACCTCTCCGCCGTTTTCCCCTCCCTCATCCCCTTCCCCGGTCTGGAGGGCGACCTTGACACCGTCTTTGAGGAGCTGGTAGATCTCCCGGTTAGCCTGGGGGAGGGACTGGGCGCTCCGGTCGCGGGTCAGCTCCTCGACGGCGAGATCGATCGCCTCCGCCGAGGCCTCGGGGTTGAGCCTCTCCAGAGCCGGGCGGAGCTTCGAGACCAGGACCACCTCGGCGCGGG